>CAZBIB010000020.1:0-21540 GCA_964491575.1 uncultured Salinivenus sp.
AGCAGCAGGCGTTCGGCCGCCCGCTCCCGCCCCGATACGAGCTCGGTGAGGAAGAGGACATCGTCAGCCTCGACGCCAACTTCCTGGACGGCCGCGCCCCCGACTTCCTCTACAACACGAAGACCTTTGCGGAGGGGCGGCGCCTGGAGGACGTGGAGGACACGATGAGTCGCCTCTACACGATTGAGAGCCGGTATTCCACAACGGGTGGGACCTCTGATCATCGACTTCCCATGCGCGCCGGGCGCATCCCGGCCTTTGCCGCCGCGATCGCTGCGGAGCTCGGGGTGGGCAACGCCCCGGATGCCTCCTGGAGCGAGAAGGAACGCCTCCACGTCCGCGAGATTGCGCGGGACCTGCAAGAAGCCGGCGAGAACGGGGTCGTGATGGCGGGCGAGTCGCAGCCGCCCGAGGTGCACGCCCTCGCGATGGCGATCAACCAGCAGCTCGGCGGCATCGGGACTACGGTGACCCTCTTCGACACGGACACAGACTCGATCCAGCCGCAAGACGAGGCGTTGGCCGGTCTCACCGACGCCATGCAGGCGGGCGAGGTGGACACGCTGTTCATGCTAGGTGTGAATCCGGTCTATGACGCCCCCTCGGAGCTGAACTTCGAGGAGGCCCTGTCGAACGTGCAGGACACGGTGCACCTGGGCCGTCTCCGAAACGAAACCGCCCAGGTCGCCCGGTGGCACCTCCCCCGCACGCACTACCTGGAGCAGTGGGGCGACGGACGGGCCTACGACGGCACACTCTCCGTCATTCAGCCCCTCATCCGGCCCCTCTACGACGACGCGCACTCGCTCATCGAGGTGCTCAATCTCGCGGCGACGGGCGTGGACGCCGGCGGACACGACCTCGTGCGCGAGCAGTGGCGCACTCGCCTGGCCGGCCCCTTCCAAGAACAGTGGCGCGAGGTGCTGCACGACGGGTACCTGGAGGACACGCGCTACGGTGTCGCGTCGGTCGGGCAGGCCGAGGTGCCGTCGATCGACGCGCCGCCCTCCGACGCGGAGGCGGGGCTTGAAGTCGTCTTTCGCACCGATCCGAAGCTGATGGCGGGGCGCTTCTCGAACAATCCGTGGATGCAGGAGCTTCCGGACCCGATCACGAAGATCGTGTGGGACAACGTCGCCGTCATGAGCCAGGCGACGGCCGAGGAGCTCGGGGTGACGGTCAACCGCAGCGAGGGTAAATTCTACGCCGACCGCGTGGAGCTCGCCCTCGGCGACCAGACCGTGGAACTTCCCGTGTGGATCCAGCCGGGTCATCCCGATGGATCCATCGAGGTTCTCATGGGCTATGGCCGCACCCTCGCCACCACCCGCGAGTACGAAAACACGCCATTCTGGGACACCACTGACGAGACCAACATCTATCACGGCGCGCCCGTGGCGGGAGGGCTCAACGCTTCTGGGGAGCCCGTAGACGTGGTGGGAGTCAACGTGGCGCCGGTGCGACCTGCAGGCCAACGTGTGACCACCGGGGCCGAGGCTGCCAAGGTCGACAGCGACTATCTGATCGCCACCACTCAGGAGGAAGGTAGCATGCACGGGCGTCCCATTGTGCGGTGGGCCACCCTCGAAGAGTTCAAAGAGGACCCGCACTTCGTCAATGACTCGCAGCCGCCCGTACCCGAGCTGGGCCACGAGGGCGACGATGAAGACCACGGCGTGTCGGTCCCTGGACTGGATGCGGGAGCCGGCACCGACGGCCACGGTGCCGAAGACATGCCCGAGCAGGCCGCCCACGGCGGCGACGGAGCCGGTCAGCACGGCGGAGCGGGCGCCGAGGAGGACCGACCGGTGGAGGAGCAGCAGGAGTACCCCATGATCTGGCAGGAGGACCACCCAAAGAACGAAGAGGCCTACAAGGACAACGTCTATTACGACAACCAGTGGGGCATGACCATCGACCTCAACACCTGCACCGGGTGCAACGCCTGCATTGTGGCGTGCACGAGTGAGAACAACGTGCAGGTGGTGGGCAAGGACGAGGTGAGCGATGGGCGCCACATGTACTGGATTCGCAACGATCGCTACTACGTGAGCGAGGAAGAGGGGGACGACAACCCCGAGATGCTCATGCAGACGGTCATGTGCCAGCACTGCGTGAACGCCCCCTGCGAGTCTGTCTGCCCGGTGGCGGCAACTGTGCACTCGCCCGACGGCACGAATCAGATGGTCTACAACCGCTGCATCGGCACCCGCTACTGCCAGAACAACTGCCCCTACAAGGTCCGGCGCTTCAATTTCTACGACTGGACCACGACGCTGCCGACGGAGGTGCAGATGGCGCAGAACCCGGACGTTACGGTGCGCGGACGGGGCGTCATGGAGAAGTGCACGTGGTGCATCCACCGGGTGCGCAGGCGCCAGCGGCAGGCCGACAACGAGGAGCGGGACCTCCGTCCGAATGAAGTCGAGACGGCGTGCCAGGAGGCCTGCCCGACCGACGCGATTACGTTCGGGGACCTCAACAATCCCGAGAGCGATGTAGTGAAGGAGAAGAAGAACCCGCGCCAGTACCGGTTGCTCTCCTACCTGAACACGAAGCCCCGGCTCTCCTACTTGGGCCGGGTGCGCAACACGAATCCCCGACTGGAAGAAGCCCTCGCGCCGGACGAGGAAGCGCCCGCCAGCGCATAGGCCTCTCCCCTGTACTTGACTCGTAGAATCGATCCCCGAGAGATTCGTGGAGACCTCCAAGAAACTTCCTGCGGACCCGTCCGAGTCGCCACCGCCCCCCGCGGGCGACGGCCCGGCCGACCGGGATCGCCTCGTCAAGGGCGACCTGTCGTTCCACGACATCACGGAGATGGTGTCGCGGCACGCGGAGAAGAAAGCGCCGATGGCGTGGTACGCGGCGTTCGCCGTAGCCTTCTCGGGGACGCTCCTGCTCCTGGCCCTGTTTGCCTACGTGGTATGGAACGGCATCGGCGTGTGGGGAAACAACCAGCCCGTCGGCTGGGGCTGGCCGATCGTCAACTTTGTGTTCTGGGTCGGAATCGGTCACGCCGGGACGCTCATTTCCGCCATCCTCTACCTCTTCCGCCAGCACTGGCGCACGGCCATTAACCGGGCGGCGGAGGCGATGACCCTCTTCGCCGTGATCTGTGCCCTCATCTGGCCCACCTTCCACGTCGGGCGCGTCTGGGTCATCTACTGGACGCTCCCCATTCCGAACCAGATGGACATGTGGCCGCAGTTTAAGAGCCCGCTCCTGTGGGACGTGTTCGCGGTCTCCAGCTACTTTATGGTCTCTCTCATCTTCTGGTACGTGGGCCTCGTGCCCGACCTCGCCACGCTCCGGGACCGGGCCCAAAACTTCTGGCGCCGGCGCATCCTCGCCTTCTTCTCGCTCGGCTGGACGGGCTCGAACCGCCACTGGCGCAACTACGAGAAAGCATACCTGCTCCTCGCCGGCCTCGCCACGCCGCTGGTCCTGTCGGTCCACTCGGTCGTGTCGTTCGACTTCGCCGTGTCGGTCATTCCGGGGTGGCACACCACCATCTTCCCGCCCTACTTCGTGGCCGGGGCCATCTTCTCCGGCTTCGCCATGGTGGTTACCCTCATGGTGATCACGCGGGAGGTGTACGGCTTGAAGAACCTCATCACGATCGATCACCTAGAGAAGATGAACATCATCATCCTGGTGACTGGGTCGATTGTGGGCTTTGCTTACATCACAGAGTTCTTTATGGCCTGGTACTCGCAGGTCGAGTACGAGCAGTACGCCTTCATCAACCGCGCCTTCGGGCCGTATGCGTGGGCGTACTGGATCATGATGACCTGCAACCTCATCACTCCGCAGCTCTTCTGGTCCAAGCGGCTGCGGCGCTCGGTGCCGGTCATGTTCGCGCTGTCGATCGTCGTGAACATCGGCATGTGGTTCGAGCGGTTCGTGATTACGATCACGTCCCTGCACCGCGACTTCCTTCCGAGTTCGTGGGGCTACTTCACGGCCACTTGGGTCGACATCGGCACCCTCGTTGGGTCGTTCGGCCTTTTCCTGACGCTCTTCCTGCTGTTCCTCCGGTTCGTGCCCATGGTGGCGATGTCCGAGGTGAAGGGCGTGATGCCGCAGGCCGATCCGCACTACTACGAGCACGGCGACGGGCGCGCCGAAGAGGACGGCGAGCCCTACATCAAACCCGCCGAGCCGGCCCGTGCGGAGGCCTATCGGAGGGGCGGGTCCGAAGAGGGGGATGCCTCCTGAGTCAGCTACGGCCTGACACTCACTCACTGATTCCGACAGTGCACTGCGCGACGCCATGTCCACGCTGATCCAAGACCTCAAGGCCCGTTTGGGGATCTTCGAGAGCGACGCCAATCAGGTCTACGGCCTGCTGGCGGAGTTCCCGGATCCCGGCGCGCTGCTCCACGCTGCCGAGGCGGTGCAGGAGGAGGGCTACCGCCACTTCGACACGCACAGCCCGTTCCCCATCCACGGGATGGACGAGGCGATGGGGCTCGGCAATGCCGTCGGGGTGGGGTTCTTTACGTTCGGGGGAGGACTCACGGGCTTTGTGGGGGCGTACCTTCTGCAGTGGTGGACGGCCGCCGTGGATTATCCCCTCAACATCAGCGGAAAACCGTTCTTCGCGGTGGAACCGTCGGTGCCCATCATGTTCGAACTCACAGTGCTGTTTGCGGCGTTCGGGGCAGTGGCGGGCATGCTCGTCCTGAACGGGCTGCCTCGCCCGTACAATCCGCTGTTTTACTCCGATCGCTTCAAGGGCGCGACGGACGACCGGTTCTTCCTGCACGTGGCGGCCAGTGATGATCGGTTTGACATGGAAGAGACCGCCGCGCTGCTCCAGCGCCTGGGGGCCCACCACATTGAACTCGTGAAGGACGACGGGACTACCGATGCGTGAGGCGGCTTCCGCATTTTTCTGTCCGCTTTTTCCAGATTTGTTTGCACGACCGATGCGACGCTCGTTCATCACCGGGTTGATGCTCGTGGCCCTGATCCTGGCGGGGTGCCGAGGAACTCAGTCGGACAATCCGCCCTTCCACATGAACCTGGACATGGATTTCCAGGAAAGGTTTGGGCCACAAGAGGCCAACCCGTTCTTCGAGGACAACGCTGCCATGCGGCCGCCGGTGCCGGGCACTGTGCAGCGCGGGGAGCTCCGAGACAGCTCGGCCCTCGCCCGGGGCCGCACGGAGGCGGGAAACTACGTGCAGGAGATCCCGATCGCCGTGACCCGGGAGGTGCTGGAGCGGGGCCGGGACCGATACGACATCTACTGCATGCCCTGCCATGGACGTACGGGCGATGGAAATGGGGTCATCATGCGGGGAAATTACGGCTACCCGCCGGTGCCGAGCTACCACACCGACCGTCTTCGGCAGGCACCGGACGGATACCTGTACGACGCGATCGCCAACGGCGTCCGCACCATGCCGGCGTACGGGCAGAAAATCCCTGTGCTCGACCGCTGGGCCATCGTCGCGTACATCCGGGCCCTGCAGCGCAGCCAGCACGCCTCGCCCGACGACCTGCCGGAAGACGTGCTGTCGCAGTTGGAGGAGAACAGCGGCACCGCGGCACAACAGACCGGGGCGGAGTAAGCTCGTGATACGTGACTCGTGAATGTCCTCCTCATCCCTCTCACGCTTCACGTCTCACGCCTCGCGTCTTGCATTCCGTACGAGAGACGACGCATTCATCACCCGTTTTCTCGGATCCTCACGGTTCCGAACTGACTTCTCGACGCCATGGCCGATTCCGTCAATCGAAGTTCCTTTCTAGAATGGTTTGTCGACCCGATCCAGTCGACGAGTGACACCGCGAAGCGGGCCTATCGGTTCGTGGGGGACCGGCGCGCTTGGGTCGTGCCGCTGGCGCTGGGCATCGCGCTGCTCGCGATTAGTGCCCTGGGCCTGTTGCAGAGCCCGGACGACTTTTTCTTCGCCTATCTCACTGGATGGTCGTTCCTGCTCACCACGGCCCTCGGTGGGCTTTTCTTCCTCATCTTCAACCACCTCACGCGGGCCTACTGGAGCGTGGTCGTGAACCGCGTCAACGAGGCCCTCGTGTGGGCCTTTCCGTTGCTCTTCGTGCTGGGGCTGCCGCTCCTGTTTGGGATGCACGACCTGTACCACTGGACCCACGAGGATGTCTATGACCCGAGCAGTCCGCAGTACGACGAGGTGCTGGCCGGGAAGCACGCCTACCTGAACGTGCCGTTCTGGAGCGTGCGCATGATCGTGTACTTCGCGTTCTGGACCCTGCTCTCGTACCGGCTCTACACCTTCTCGCTGCGGCAGGACGTGAATCCGGATCCGTCGCTTCAGAAAAAACTGCGGAGCACCAGTGCGTGGGGACTTCCGCTCTTGGCCGTCACCACAGCGTTTGCGAGCTACGACATCCTCATGTCGCTCGAGCCGCACTGGTTCTCGACCATCTTCGGCGTCTATTTCTTTGCTGGGAGCGCCCTCTCTTCGGTCGCCGTCATCTCGCTGGTCACCCTGTTACTCCAGCGAACCGGGGGACTGCTGCAGAATGTAGTCACGGCGGAGCACTACCAGGATCTCGGAAAATACCTCTTCGGCTTCGTCGTCTTCTGGGCGTACATTGCGTTTAGCCAGTACATGCTGTACTGGTACGGCGGCATTCCGGAAGAGACGGTGTGGTTCCAGCATCGGCTCCGCGGCGGATGGGGCTGGCACAGCGCCTTCCTCGTGCTTTTCCACTTCGTGGTCCCGTTCTTCGTCCTGCTCCCGCAGATTACGAAGCGCAACACCGTCATCATGAGCGTGATGTCCGTCTGGATCATCGGGATGCACTGGTTCGACATGCACTGGATCGTGCTCCCGGTGCTCCGGGACGGTGGCTTCCACTGGCTCGACTTTACGTGCTGGTTGGGGTTGACGGGAATCTTTGCAGGGGGACTGATGTATCGCCTAAGCCGCCATCCCCTCGTTCCGCAGAACCATCCGTACCTCCGCGAATCGCTCCAGTTTGAGAACATGTAGAGGTCCGAAAATTTGACCCACCCTCCCAGCGCCAAAGGCGTCCGAGGGTCTTTTCCGGTGATTTTCACCCAGGAATGCGACCCTCTGCCAAGCCCCATTCGTTCACTTTGTCCGACCGATAAATCGTCCCTCTCGCGACATGGATTCCGAAGACACACAGTCGCCCTCCCTCGTTGCTCCCACGGATGCAATTTCGGTGGACGGGAGCGAGGTGACCTTCGTCTGGGAGCCCGTGGAGGGCGTCGAGAAATATCGTCTTCAGGTGGGGGCAACGGCCCGCTTCGAGGACCTCGTCGTCGACGCGGACGTCGGGACCGAGACGGCAGTGACGGTTGGCAACCAGCTTCCCACCGACGGTCAGACGTTCTTTTGGCGCATTCTTGCCGAATCGGATCGCGATGAGCGCGCAGCGAGTCCTGTCGAGAGCTTTGTTGCGACCACGGCGGCGGAGGCTGAGCACGAGGCACCGCTGCCGGCCGCCGACGAAGATCTCATCACGCATCTTGCCCACGCCACCCAGCGTGAAGACACCACCGAGGCCCTCGATCTCCAGGATCAACTGAAAAAGGAAAAAGAACGCGGCGTGGCGTACGAGGGCGTGGCGGCGAGGCAGATCATGGGAATCACCGGCTCGATTATTCTCGTAATTCTCGTGGCCGTCGCCATCATTTTCGGCTGGTTCGATCAGGTGAGTCAGGACATGCGACAGTTGACCGTTGCCGATATGGACTCCCAGCCGATTCGCCAAGCCGAGGTCGAGGCGACGCAGCAGCTTCAGCAGTACGGTGTCGTCGATAAGGAAGAAGGGGTCTACCGCATTCCGATTGATCGGGCCATGGATCTGGTTGCGACTGAGGAATACCAGCAGCAACAGCAGCCCCAGTGAGCCGAATTAGAGCATGGCCATTGTGTTTGTGCCTCTGCCCGAGGGGAGCGCTGTGGGACAGGCCAGACCCTTCGGTCGGGGAAAGCGGCAGTATTTCGCCACGAACCATCAACTAATATGAATGATTTTTGGCTTCCCGAGGCGGCGTCTGCCCTGGCGCCGGAGATCGACAGTCTCTTTAACTTTGTGACCGTCGCCAGCGCGGTCCTGCTCGTCGGCGTCACTGCAGCGATGCTCTGGTTCGCGTACCGGTATCGCCGCCGGGATCCCGCCGAACGGCCCGCGCCCGTACAGGAGAGCCAGATACTGGAGATTTCGTGGATTGTGATTCCCACCATTCTGGTTCTTCTCATCTTCAACTGGGGGTTCAAGTCGTTCGTAAAGCAGAAGACGATTCCCCCGAATGCCTACGACATTCGAGTGCAGGCGCAACAGTGGAGTTGGATGTTCGAATACCCGAACGGGGTCACTACAACGGATACAATGTACGTGCCGGTCGATGAGACGGTCACGACCACCATGAGCAGTGCGAGCGTCCTCCATAGCTTCTATGTGCCCGCCTTTCGGGTGAAGCAGGACGTGCTGCCGAATCGCTACACGTCGGTGGGGTTTGAGGCGACGAAGAAGGGGACGTACGATCTGTTTTGTGCCGAGTACTGCGGCCTGGACCACTCCGAAATGGACGCGACGGTGAAGGTGGTGTCCCGGGCGCGCTTCGATGAGTGGCTCGAAGAGAAGAAGATGCCGTCGGATCTCCCGCTCCCGGAGCTTGGGAAACAGTTGTACCAAAACCAGGGTTGCGCTGCGTGTCATAGCCTGGACGGGTCCGAGATGGTGGGGCCCACCTGGCAGGGCCTCTACGGCACGACAGGGCACCAGATGTCGGATGGGTCGACGGTTACCGTGGACGAAAACTACCTTCGTCAGTCCATCCTGGAACCGGGTGCTCAGATCGTTCAGGGGTTTCAGAACACCATGCCGTCTTTCTCCCGGCTTTCGGAGCGACAGGTGACAGCCCTCGTTGAGTTTATCAAGCAGCAGAGTGACAAGAGCTCCCCGACAAACGGTACGCCCGACCAAAACACCACGAGTCAAGGAGCCTGATACGCAATCCGAGTGAAGCGGAACGGCCCTTGAGCACGGCGACTCGACGGTTTTGTCCGGCGTTCTCTTCCTTAAATCATAGACTCATGAGCACAACGACCCAGGACACTCCAGTCGAACACGAAGAGCACTCCGACGAGGACGTCAACTACCTGAATCACGAAACCAGCCTCTGGTCCTGGCTCACGACGCTGGACCACAAGCGCATTGGCGTTCTGTATGCCATTACGCTCGCATCGGTCTTCCTTGTGGCCGGTATCCTGGCTCTTCTCATGCGGGCCGAATTGCTGGGGCCCGGGGAGACCATCATGAGCAATGACACCTACAACCAGGTGTTTACGATGCACGGCATCCTGATGGTCTTCGGGTTTTTGGTGCCGGCCGTGCCGGCCATTTTGGGTAACTTCGTCTTGCCCATGCAGATTGGTGCCAAGGACGTGGCCTTTCCTCGGCTCAACTTGGCCACCTGGTATATTTACTTGGCCGGGGCTGCGCTCATCATCACGTCTCTCCTCTTGGGAGGCGTGGATACCGGATGGACCTTCTATACGCCCTACTCGACGAATACCGGTTCGGGCGGGGTGATTTGGATGACAGCGGCCATCTTTGTGGCGGGCTTTGCCAACATCTTTACGGGGCTCAACTTCATCGTGACGACTCACAAGATGCGGGCCCCCGGGATGACATGGAACCGGCTGCCGCTCTTCGTCTGGGCGTTGTACGCAACGAGCATCGTACAGGTGCTGGCCACGCCGGTCATCGGTCTTACGATGGTACTCCTCATCCTGGAGCAGACGCTCCGGATCGGCATCTTCGACCCGGCACTCGGAGGCGATCCGATCCTGTTCCAGCACTTCTTCTGGTTTTACAGCCACCCGGCCGTCTACATCACGATCCTCCCGGCCTTCGGGATCATGTCGGAACTGATTGCGACGTTTTCCCGGTCACGGATCTTTGGCTATCGCGCCATTGCCCTCTCCTCGGTGGCCATCGCCATGCTCGGCTTTCTGGTGTGGGGGCACCACATGTTCGTGAGCGGGCAGTCGGCCATCTCGTCGATCATCTTCTCGCTGATTACGTACCTGATTGGTATCCCGTCGGGCATCAAGGTCTTTAACTGGGTGGCCACGTTGTACAAGGGCTCCATTTGGCTGCAGACCCCGATGCTCTACGCCTTAAGCTTCCTGTTCCTCTTTATGATCGGGGGCTTTACCGGCATTATGGTGGGCGTGCTCTCGGTAGACGTGCACGTCCACGACACCTACTATGTGGTAAGCCACTTCCACTACGTCATGATGGGCGGCTCGGTGATTGCGCTCTTGGGAGGGATGCACTACTGGTGGCCGAAAATTACCGGGCGGATGTACAACGAGACCCTCGGCAAGATTGCGGCGGGCCTGGTCTTCGTTGGGTTCAACCTGACGTTCTTCCCGCAACTCGTGCTCGGGACAAAGGGCATGCCGCGGCGCTATGCCAACTACGCCGAGCGATTTACCGACCTGCATCAGCTTTCCACCGTCGGATCCTGGATTTTGGGGAGTGGGCTCTTCCTCGTGCTCGGGTACGGCCTCTGGTCGCTGTTTAGGGGCGAGAAGGTGCCTGCCAACCCGTGGGGTGCGGCCACGCTCGAATGGACCAACACTGCCGCCATTCCGGACCACCACAACTTCAAGCGCACGCCGCTGGTCACGCGCGGGCCGTACGACTTCCACCTTGCTGACGAGGTGTTTGGAGGCGGCGACGGCGAAGTCCTCGGCGACGACGTGCCTCAGATGCCCGAGCCTGCTCCCTCTGCGCCGACGGAGGAAGACAGCGCCGAATCGGCGAGTGCGTAACGGAGCAACCTCGGGTTCCGGTTCCCCATCACTTGTCTCACGAGACCCTCTGACGCCTCATGGCAACGGAAACTGCCCCGGCTCCCACCGAGACCGACGCCGAGCACGATTCTCATCCGGCCCATCTCGAACACCACTTCGTCTCGTCCGAGCAGCAGTTTGACTCGGCGAAGCTCGGGATGTGGGTCTTTCTCATCACCGAGATTCTGCTCTTCAGCGGCCTGTTTGTCGCGTACGCCGTGTATCGTCTCTGGCACCCCGAGACCTACGTGGCCGCCAGCGCGACGCTCGATCAGATGTGGGGCACGATCAATACCATCGTGCTGCTCACCTCGTCCCTGACCGTCGCCCTGTCCATTCACCACATCAAGAAGAACGAGGTGAAAACCTGCGTCTATTATCTGCTGGCAACGCTCGGTCTGGCCGGCGGCTTCATGGTCATCAAGTACATCGAGTATTCGGCGAAGCTTACGCACGGGGTCTTTCCAGGGGCGGCCTTCGATCCGCGCGGGGCCCACTACGAGCACTTGGTTGGGATGCCAGGCGTGGAGCAGTTCTTCAGCATATATTTCGTGATGACGGGGGTGCACGGTATCCACGTCCTCGGCGGCATGCTGGTCATTGGCGTGGTTGCGTTCATGGCCTGGAAGGGGAAGTTCAGCAGTGAATGGTATACGCCTGTGGAGCTGACGGGACTCTATTGGCACCTCGTCGACATCATCTGGATTTTCCTCTTTCCGCTTCTCTACCTCGTCTGAGGACGAGAACAGATGTCTGAGGAGATATCCGTCCCGTTTGATCCTGATCAGTCTCGGTAGTTTGCTCTGAATTTATGGCGCACGACGGTCCACACATCGTTCCCAGGTCCATCCTTCTACAGGTGTTCGGGGGCCTTATCGCATTGACCATCCTCACCGTGGCGGTGGCCTACGTGCCTCTCGGTCCACTCAACATCCCGGTGGCCATTGCGATTGCGGGGGCGAAGGCGAGCCTGGTTGTGCTCTTCTTTATGCATCTCAAGTACGACAACCCGGTCAATGCGCTGACCTTTTCGATCGGGCTCATCTTCGTCGTCGTCTTTCTCGCCATTACCTTGCAGGACATGGCCTTTATCGGGGATCTCGAAAACGTGAGTTCGCAGACGATTCGGGAGATGGAGGCTGCGCAGGAGCGCGCCGAACAGGACTCAATTCCGGCGGAGTCACTGCGCATCGCGCCGGCCGACTATCCCGATCAGAATCGTGGGGCAAGCCTCCCGGCAGAAGGGAGTCCTGCAGAAGGGGGATCATGAGGGAGAATAGACGGGGGCAACGAAGCAACAAGGCCCCGAGGCTCCGCAGAACCTTCGTGAATGTTTTATGTAAGAGGATGTGAGAAATCAAGGGCTTCGCCTTCTTGGCTCGAGGCGGGGACATCTCCTATGAATCGTGGCCGCTTCTGCAGCGCGCAATGTTTCTTTTCTTCGCAGGTCTCGTCGGTCTGACGGTTTTCGTACTGTTTATCTGGGCCGGCACCATGGTATATCGGCTTTACAAGCCCGAGCAGTCTCGTCCTTTTGCCGATCCACCCGTTGTGCAGCGAGAGAAGGCCACGGCTCGTGGCAAACGGGTATCGGTCGGGGTCCGTGAGATTCGTGCCGACCGGCGGCGGGCGGAACGGATTCGGAGCGGTCGGTGGGAGTACGTGTGGGGGCGCTCGAACGGCATTCCGGAGTCGTGGCACGAAGATCTGTGGACCCGCCGCAACTGATTTGTTGGGCCGCGTCTCAGTTGTCGGGGGGGCTCAGGGTCGTCTCTACGTGTTCGCGGAGGAACGTGGCGACGGCCTCGTAGGCGTCGCGTCGCGCATCCGTATCGGTCTCGGTGCCGATGCGGTCGGTAATGCCCTTCACGATGTGGCAGGGGATGCCGTGCTGGGCCGCCACGTAGGCGACGGCGTAGCCGGTACTGTCCCGCATGTCCGCGATTCGCTCCCAATAGCTCTGCTCCTCCGAATCCTCGTCGTCTGTGTGGTCCTGCGAGACGAGTGTGCCCTCGGTCGACAGATCGGCGGGAAGGTCGAGAGGCATGCGGGGATAGGACGGCGCGTCGAGCGCCACTCGATCGCCCTCCAGGACGAAGGTCGCCCCCACAGGTGTGCCAACCTCAAGGTCGTCCGTAAGGGCGGTGGCGCCGCCTGCATGGATGAGAACGTCCACGTCGTGCTGCTGAAGGAGTCGCTCCGTCCCGAGCGCGGCCTTGATTTTTCCGGGTCCGGTGACGGTGATGAGGATCTCGTCGATCTTCAGGGGCTGGCCCTCCTCCACGTCGTCGAGCCGCCCGGCGGCGTGTTGCTCGACGAAGGGGGCCGCTTCCTCCGGGGTGGCAAAGACAAGTCCAAGCATCGAACACCCGTGATTTTGGGAAGTATGAGAGACGGCGTTTTGCCTGTCCGGCCACAATCAAGCAAATCTGCGAACGAATGTCACGCCCCGCATGAAGGCGATAGAGCATTTTGATCAGGCATCGGAGCCGCTCATCTCCTACGAGATCATCCCGCCCAAACGGGGCGGCTCTGCGGAGCAGATCCTCCAGGTGGTCGAGGAGCTCATGCCCTTCGATCCGCCCTTTATCGACGTGACCAGTCACTCGGCGGAGGTGGAGTACAAACAGCAGGACGATGGCACCTGGCAGCGATGCGTGAAGCGAAAGCGGCCCGGGACGATTGGGCTCTGTGCGGCCATTGAGGCGCGCTTCGACATCGACACGGTTCCGCACCTCCTGTGCAAGGGCTTTACCCGCGAGGAGACGGAGGACGCCCTCATCGAGTTGAGTTACCTGGGGATCGACAACGTACTCGCCATTCGGGGGGACGACAAGGGATACGAAAAGTCCATCTCCGGGAATCGCTCCCGCAACGAGTACGCCGTCGATCTCGTGCGGCAGATCCAGGACATGAACCAGGGGGCGTACTTGGAGGATCTCATGAACGCCGAGCCCACGGACTTCTGCGTGGGGGTGGGCGGCTACCCGGAAACGCACATCGAGGCGCCCAACTTGGCCTGGGACATCATGCGGCTGAAGGAGAAGGTGGACGCCGGGGCCGACTATATCGTGACGCAGATGTTCTTCGACAACGAGTACTTCTTCAACTTCGTCGACAAGTGCCGGGAGGTGGGCATTGAGGTGCCCATCGTGCCGGGCATCAAGATCCTGAAACGGAAGCGTCACCTCCGCCTCCTGCCGAAATACTTCCATACGGAAATCCCTGAAGAGCTCGCCGTCGAGGTGGATGCGGCCGATCCGGACGACGTGGAGAATATCGGTGTGGACTGGGCCATTCGCCAGACCCGGGAGCTGATGGAAGCGGGCGTTCCCTGCATCCACTTCTACATCATGTCGAGCGCGGATACGGTGAAGAAGGTCGTGGAGCCCCTGCACGAAATGGCGTAGCCGTCTGTCTGTAAGTGTGGAGGGGTGGACGGACGGAGGCAAACAAAAAGGACTCAGCAACCGGGAGGTCGGTGCTGAGCCCATTTGTATGGAATTGGAAAACCCCAACCTTCAACTCAAAATCCTCAACCGGAATCTACCGGTGCGCGTCCTTGTCCTTGCTGCGCAGCTTCGACTTGTATTTTTCGAGCTGGCGGCGCAGGTGGTCGACGCAGAGATTAATCGCCTCCTCGTGATCGCTCGCCGCGTCATCGGCCGAGAGGCGTTTCTGGTAGACGTCGATGTTGATCTCAGCGGTTTTGCGTTCGGCTGGGGAGTTGTCTTCGCTGAGAATGACATGCGCACTGGTAATCCCGTCGTAGAACTGCTCCAGCTTCGCCGTTCGGGTTTGCGCGTACTCGCGAACGCGGTCGCTCACGTCGACGTGGCGCGCCGTGATCTGGGTCTGAAAAGCCATAAGACGTACCTCCGAGTTGTGTGCAAAAGAGGGCGATTCCCCGCGCCGTCCGCGGACCCTCTCTCATTCCGTTTCATGGGAAGATGTTTCCACTGCGTCGAGGTACCGGTCCTCTTTCCGGCGCATCGTCTCCTGTCCCGACTCGGTCGCGTCGTTATACCCGAGGAGGTGCAGGACGCCGTGGACGACGTATCGGTAGGCCTCTCGCTCGAAGGACGTATCAAACTCCTCGTGGCGCTCGGCCGCCGTGTCCAGGTCCACGTACACTTCTCCCTCCATCCCTTCCGGGGTCGCATCGGGCGAATCGGGGGTCGGACCGTCCCGAAGTGAGAAGGAGAGAACGTCCGTGTTGTAGTCGTGATCGAGGTACTCCCGGTTCAGGTGCCGGACTGTCTCGTGCCCGGTAAGGACTACGCTGAGATGAACGAGCGTCGCTCCTTCCGCCGCAAGCACGTGGCGGATCAGTTGACGGAGCACCGCGTCGTCGAGACGGCGAGACGGGTGGGTCTGCTCGATGGAGAGCGATTCCGAGTATATCTCGGACACAATGGCGAGGAAACTGTGGAAAAGGGACCGCTTCGGCTACAGCGAAGGGTCCGAAGAGGATCCCCCGGACGGAGAAGGATCGACCTGGGCCGTGGGATCGATCTCCGAGAGATCGAACTCCCCGATCTCCTCATCGCTCGGAGCATCGTTCTCCTCGTTGTCCAAGGCCACCACGTCCAGAGCGTGCGGGCCCTTCGGCCCGTCGTTCATTTCAAATCGAACCTTCTGGTCGCTCTGGAGGGTCTTGAAGTCGTCGTCCGACTCAATATTCGAGTAGTGAACGAACACATCCTCGCCGTCGTCGGGGTGATGGATGAATCCGTAGCCTTTCTCGGCGTCAAACCACTTAACAGTACTCGTCCTCATAGCGTTGACTCAAATTTTCTGGGTGACTGGACCGCTCGACTGCATTGTAGATCCACCCGGAGTGGAGAGAAGAGACATGCTCTCTAACAGTTCAGTGCGACGATACGTAAAATACACTCCGGGAAGACCTAAAGAATCACGTGCATGATATCACCCACATGCTACACCACAAGATCGGGAAATCTCGTATGGGATGATATCTGTCTGCCGAATATAGCCGAGGTCGATCATTCTGTCAAGTGTGGAAAAAGGACGCCGTTACCATCGCATGTTGAGGTGCGAAAGAGATGGAAACGACTCCCCCACACGCGTCCAGATAGCGCGGGGACAGGTCCCCCGGCAGATTGCTGTTCACCAGCGTGAGATGCCCTCGCGCCCAATCGAAGTCTGGAGCGACGGTTCTGTCAGAGAAGTGTGCAAAGCCCTACTGGTTGGAGGGCGATGAGGGCTGGGGAGACTGCTGAGGCGCGTTCCCCGGACTCGGTTGAGGCATCTGGCTGGGAGGCTCCAAGCCCCCCCCTGTTGTATCGTCGGCCAGGCCGTAGGCTCGACGAATGCGCATGGGAACCCGGTACGGCGCGTTGGCCAGAATCCTGTCGATCTTCTGGTCGAAGTTCTCCGTCACCGCTTCTTGATTCGTCGCGAGATAGGACGAGCGGATCCGGCCTGCGTACCGGAGCGCGATGCTAAACTGCCGCCGCGAGTTGGCCGTTCGAAGCTGCGTCAGGACGATCGGCTCGGCCTTTTCCATGAGCGTCGCCACCTTCTCGGTGTTGCCGAGGGCCTGGTAGGCCTGGGCCGTAAAGAAGAGCGTTTGCATGTCGGCCGGAATGATAGAGAAGGGGACGGACGCCGTGAAGTTGTTCAGGAGCTGCTCGGCGGTCTGCGCCTGGTTTTTGCGTTCCAGCTGCTCGGCCGTGTGGGAGAAGTGAAGCCGATATCCGTCGACCATCCGTCGCGCATTCTGGTTGTAGTAAACGGTCGAGTCGCGGAGATTCGTAAACTGGAACTGCGACATGCGATCGGCGGTCAGGCCCGGGATAACACGGCCGTACGGGCTCTTGTGCTTGATGGGTAGGACGCGATAGGCCTGGCCCTCCAGCTGGAAGTAATTGCTGAGGTTCAGCTGGCCGGAACGCGCCACCGTGACGGCGAAATAGAGGGGCCGGTCCCACCCGTTTTCAGCAATGGTGCGCAGCATGTTGTAGGCCACGATGTCGGCGGTCTGCAATATGCGCGTGTCTTGTTGGAAGGGACGCCCGCGCAGCCTCCAGGTCATTGGGCTTTCGAGGTCCGTGGTGTCGGCCGAGATGTATGCGTCGATTTGCGGGCGGAGCTTGTCGGGATTTACGGGCAGCTTCATTTTCTTTGGTTTCCACCGCTGATAGCCGAGCTTGTTAATCTGCTCCGCCGACATCGAAATGGGGAGGGGCTCCGACTCGTACGCGGCCTCGTTTTTGAGCTGGCGCACGTACCACTTCGTGTTGAGCAGCGACAGGTTCACCACGCGCACGTCCTGCCGCACTCCCTCCACGGTCTGGAGGTACCACAGCGGATAGGTATCGTTGTCGCCGTTAGTGAACAGGATGCCGTCCTCCACGGCACTGTTCAGCATGTTGTACGCGTAGTCGCGCGGCACGTAATTCTCCGAGCGGTCGTGATCGCCGTAGTTCTCCAGCGTCATCCACCCCGGCACGGCCAGGAAGACGAGAAGTCCCGTGCCGAGCAGGGAGGCTAGCCGGGCCGAGTTCGCTAAGGTGTTCTGGACGGACTCGTACACCATTTGCAGGATGCCCCCGGCTCCGATCCCGATCCACAGGCTGAAGGCGAAGAAACTCCCGACGTAGGAGTAGTGCCGCTCGCGCGGCTGCATCGGCGTCTGGTTCAGGTAGATGATGATGCCGATGCCTGTGATGAAGAACAGGACGAACACGCTAAAGGCCCGTCGCCAGTCGCGGCTAAAGTGGTAGAAGGCCCCGAACAGCCCCAGCAGGAGCGGAAGCGCAAAGTAGACGTTGCGCGACTCCTTCTCGCTGGGCGTCCGCAGAGTGCTGGCCGGTTTGACGTGCTGATCGAGCCCCGGAATGCCCGTCATCCACGATGCGCCCTGCACGTCGCTCGCCCGGCCCGAGAAATTCCAGAGGAAGTACCGAAGGTACATGTATCCCACCTGGTATTCGAGGAAGAACTCCAGGTCGGAGTCGTAGCGCTCGTAGACGTTCCAGTGCTGGGGATCGATGGAGTGGCGGCGGGGAAACAGCGTCGTCTCGCCGTCGCGGCGGTTCACCTGGCCCGTCTCGTCGCTGTACGTCACGCCCTGCAGCAGCGGCGTGTCGCCGTACTGCTCGCGCTCAAGATACGAGATGAACTTCTCGATCGTATCCGGATCGTTCATGTCGATCGGCGGATCGGTCGCGCTGCGGATAAAGACGAGTGCGTACGAGGCGTACCCGATGAAGATGACGGTGACGCACATGAAGGCGAGGTTCGCCATGGACATGCGCCGCTGGTGCGTCTTGTACACCCCGTAGCCGAGGCCAAGAGCCAAAATGAGGGCCGTAATGAAGGGGGCCCCGACGGCCTCGAACAGCTTGGGAAGTCCCACGATGATGCCCGGATAGATGGCCAGGAAGAGGGCGGAGGCAATGGCCCCGGCTCCCACGATCCGAAGCCAGCGCTGCTGGGTAGACCAGTGCTCGCGATCAAACTCGGTGAAGAAGACGATCAGGGCGACGAAGAAGAAGGCCAGCAGGCTCAGGAGGTGTACCCCGATGGCCATGCCGAAGAGGAACGCGATGAGGACGAGATACCGGTTGGCGTCGAGCTGGAAGAGATGGCGGCCGCCGCCGAGCCGTGCCTCCTCGGTCCGGGCCGCGTCGCTCCAGCGGAGTACGAGCCACACGACCATGGCCGTGAAGAACGTGGAGAGCGCGTACACCTCAGCGATGCCCGCGTTGAACCAGAAGGAGCCGCTCACCGAGAACGCCACGGCGCCGATCACGCCGCTGGTGAGGGCGATCACGTACTGCCCGGTGGACTGCGCACGAAGATCCGACTGCCATCGCCGCACCAGGCGGACGATGATGAGGTGCGCGAGCAATACCGTGCCGGCGCTCGCCAGCACCGAGAGGAGGTTGACTGCCAGCGCCACAGTTTCCTGCGACGGAGCCAGCATGGAGAAAATGCGGGCCAGGAGCAGGTAGAACGGTGCTCCCGGCGGGTGCATTACCTGGAGGGTGTAGGCGCTCGCAATACGTTCGCCAGGGTCCCAGAAAGAAACCGTGGGGGCAACGGTCGCCAGGTAAAGACCGAGCGCCCACAGAAAAACGAGCCCGGCAGTGATGCGATCAATCCACTTTCGATTCATCCGAACGGGAGTAAGGTGATGTCTGGAAAAGTAAGCTTGAAGGGGCGCGGTTACCATTCTGCACTCGTCGCATCGAGGAGCGACTGGATGGTGTTTGTCTCCATCTCGCCGTAGTTCATCGCAAACGCGAGCTCTCCGTTGTCGTGGAAGATCCAGGTGGAAGGGCCCCACGTGACGGGGAGGCTCAGGAAGGACCGCCGACGGTTCGACTCGTCGTTACTCGAGCTGAGGTTCGGCTGCGTCACCTCGACGACGCGGTCGGGCAGGTCGTACTTGTTGAGGACCGCAGTGCCTTTCTCGTCGTCGTTCCACACTGTTACAAACGTAAATGTGACGTTCGGATTGTCCGCGACGAGGTCTGCCCAGCCGTTCTTTAGCTCGTTTTTAGAGTCCGAGCACCAAGGCGTCCAGAAGTGCACCACGTGGAGCCCGTCCGCCTCGATGCGGTCCTGTACGAAGGCTTCCGCGTCCGTAGTGGGGGCGACCGACGCGGCGGGCGTCGGATCGGTGACCGCCGACCGCTTGGCCCGCGGGATACCGGCCTCGGTCGTCGCGCTCCTGGAGTCGGCCGACGTCTCCGCGTCGATCGGTTGCAGCTGGCCAGCCGGACACGCCGAATTGTCCTGCGCGTGGGCCGGAAGGGCCGCTACGAGAAGGAGACTCAAGAGCAAGGGCGAAAGCGCCTTCACAGGATTCTGGAATCCGGTGAATAAGGACCGCGAGGACCGTGCGGAGTTCGGTGGGAGAGGGCAGGGTCGAAGACGGTTGGAAGAAGGAAGTCAGGACGCTCCTCGAACCACAATAACGCACTCGCCCCGCACTTTCTTGTCCCTCGCGAAATACGACCGGACCTCTTCGAGCGTTCCCCGCTCGATTTCCTCGTACATCTTCGTGAGCTCCCGGGCCACGGCGGCGAGGCGGTCGGCTCCGAGGTGCTCAATCAGGTCGTCTAGCGTGCGCAGCAGGCGGTGAGGTGATTCGTAGATTACAATGGTTCGCGGCTCCGTGGCAAGCTCCGTCAGGCGCGTTTGTCGCCCCTTTTTCTTGGGCAGAAAGCCCTCGAACACGAAGCGGTCGCTGGGGAGGGCGCTGGCCGTGAGAGCGGGGATGAGGGCCGTGGGGCCAGGCAGGGCCTGCACTTCGATGTCTTCCTCCCAGCACGCCCGGGCCAGGTAGAAGCCCGGATCCGAAATGCCCGGCGAGCCGGCGTCGCTGATGAGGGCCACGTCGCGCCCGGCCCGCATGCGGGTAACGAGTTCGGGCGTCTTTTCTCGCTCGTTGTGCTCGTGGTAGCTCGTGGTGGGCGTGTCGATATCGTGATGATCCAGGAGGTGCCCGGAGGTGCGGGTGTCCTCACAGGCAATCAGATCCACCTCGCGAAGCACCCGGAGGGCCCGGAGCGTGATGTCGTCCAGGTTGCCGATGGGGGTGGGGACGAGGTAGAGCACGGAGAAGAGACCTGAGTGGGGAGGGGCGGGACGGTACGGGCGGTTCAGGACCGGAGGGAGGTGAGCCAGTCCCACAGACGTCGGCGGAGGGGCGGGGTGGCCCCCAGGTCGAGCACGACGTACACCACCAGCCAGATTCCTGCGCCGGACATGATGAGGTTGGCGATCCACATCCCGAGCCACGGCGGAAAGAAGCCCCGCTCTGACAGCTTCTCGCCCTGGACCAGCGTAATCCAGTAGAACATGAAGATCCCGAGCGCGACAGCGCCAATCGTGGCCAGTCCCCCTCGGCGAAGGGCCAGGCCCAGCGGCGCCCCGACAAACATGAAGACGAGGCACGCGAGCGCAATCGAAAACTTTTTGTAGAACTCGACCTGGTAACTTCGGAGCCGTTGGCTTTGCCACTTCGTGTCGCGCAGGGTATTCTGGATGGCGGACTGTACGTCTCGGGCACTCTGGGTAGCGGTCCGCACCACCGAGCGGCGGTGGTTCATGTCGAGTCCGGCGAGGGCCACGTAGCCGGAGTCCCGCCGGATTGGCGGGGAGGAAGAAGAGGAGTCGGTTTCCGGCGGTGACGAGGCGGACGTATCCGGGGAGAGACTTCGTTGTACCCGCTCGTACAGGGCGCGGTACTTGGACTCGCGATGGGTCTTCAGCGAGTCGAGCGTGTTGAGAAGCTGCGGCGTGCGCATGGTTCGGGTGGACCGGGAGGTTTCCCCCGGCTCGGACCGCCGAAAGACAGCGTTGGACAAGTTGAACTGGATGCGATGGCGGTCGAAGGTAAGCTGCTCGTACCGCTCGTCAGGATTGTTTCCGCTCGGCGGCAGCGGACGGTGCATCACCCCGTCCCGCAGCGTAAGGGTTAGCCGAGCGCCACCGGCGTGCGACTCGATCACGCCCCGCTCGGCCTTGATGACGGCCTGCTGGCTTTGGCCTTGCGTATAATCGTAGATGGTGACGTCGATGAGCTTGTTGGTTCCCGACGGTCGGTCTTTGACGAGAATGCTGTAGTCTTCCACCCCGTCGTAGAAGACGCCCGGCTGGAGCTCAAAACCGGGCCGCTTGCCCCGAATGTCGCTCCAGAGCTGGCGGGCCCGGTGGTTGGCCTCCG
>CAZBIB010000021.1:0-21425 GCA_964491575.1 uncultured Salinivenus sp.
GCGCCGCGTAGATGCCCAGGATGTACCCGGCCACGCCCATCAGCAGGCCCACCGGAGCCATGGCCGGCAGGTAGACGCCCGCCACGATGGGCGCGCTGGCGGCCCCGCCCACGTTGGCCATGCTGCCGGTGGCCACGAAGAAGAGGGGCGCCCGTGCCATCCGCGCGGCGGCGAGGAGAAACGCGATGTGGATGAGAATCCAGACGACCCCGGCCAGCAGGTAGAGCGGCACGTCGAGCACGGCCGCGAGATCGGCCTTTGCGCCGATGGAGGTGAGGAGCAGGTATAGAGCAAAGTAGCCGAGCCGCGACGCGCCCACCTCCTCCATCTCTTGCAGGGGCGTAAACGAGAGCAGCAGCCCCCCAGTCACCACGAGGAGGATGGCCCACGTGCTCGTGGTAATGATGGTGGGGTCGCCGAATTCGGGGAGAGTGCCCGCGATGGTCTTGGCGCCCACGGTCGCGGCCAGGGCAATGCCAATCATGACAGAAAAGTCGCGGAGCGTCACCGGACGGCGGCGATCGTCTGCGTTCTTCATCTTCTCGTTCAGCCGATCCATCGCCGTGGTGTCCGCCTGCATCCAGTTGTCGAACTGGGCCTGGTAGGCGCTCAGAAAGATGAGCACGCCCATCCAGCCGTAGCCGGCCACCACGTCCACCACCAGGAGGGGGCCGAGAGTGCTGTCCGGCGTGCCCACGCTCTGCTTCATGGCCATCAAGTTGGCCGTGCCGCCGATCCAGCTTCCCGAGAGGGCGGCGAACCCCTTCCAGGCGACCGGGTCCTCGAAGAACTGCCCGAAGATCGCGAACACGACCGGGCCGCCCACCATGATGCCGAGCGTCCCCGCACACATCATGAACAGCGCCATCGGTCCGAGCCGGATAATGGCCTTCAAGTCGACCGTAATCATGAGGAGGAAGAGTGAGAAGGGGAGCAGGTAGGTCGACATCCAGCCGTACACCGGGCTCTCGGCGGGGGTAATGCCGAAGGTGGTGCACAGCATGGGCACGAAGTACGCCCAGATGACGGGCGGGAGGTACTTGAAGACCGGCTCGAAAACCTCGAAGGAGTCGAGCCAGAAGACGAACCCGAGGATGGCGCTAAAGAGCGCGGCGATGGCCATCGGGTCGGACACGAGGGGGGAGGCGAACACGGAGCGGGGCTGTCATGGTGAGATCTTGACGAGACCGCCCACAATCTGGCAGATCGTGGGGAGAGGGTCAACTGTAAGGGAAAGGGGGAATGGGGGAGCGGGTGAATAGGGAAGGGGCGAGTGGGAGAAAGGGCGAGTGGGGGGCGATCTCGTATTTTGACTTCAGGCCCCACACCTGCGGTGGGGTCAGGTCCAAAACCGGTGGCCGATTAGGCCGTGTGCGGCGAAGTAGACGAGAACGACGAGCTCGGCCCCAACGACGAAGAGGTGATACGTCCACGTTCCCCAGTACGCCCGCTCGCGACTGCGAACGAGCGCCCAGAGGCCGGCGAGAACCGTGACGCCGTACGCAAGGGTCAGTCCTGCGTAGCCGACGGAGTACACGGTCGGCGTGCCGAGGCGAGCAATCGGGTCTCCGAGGGCCAGTGCGAGCAGGACGAACGCCCCGATCAGCAAGAGAACGGCCATGAGCGGCCAGAGGCGCAGGTGGATCGATTCGCGGTTCTGCAGGCGGCCAAGCGCTTTCACCGGCATCCAGTAGAGCGCGAAGAGGAGCGTGCTGACGAGAAGCAGGAGGGAGAGCCCCGCCACGATCCACCGGCCCCACGCCGAGACGGACGAAATCGCTCGAACGTTGCCACTGATGGCCGCGCCACTGCCCGAGAGCACCGTTCGTCCGTTGTGATCGCGTGCAAAGACGGCGGTGACGACCGGCTCCGATGGGGCTCGGAACCGTTGTGCGCCGACGGGCAACAGCGTGTCCGCCGTGCCGAGCGCCGGGTTCACGGAGAGCCCGTTCGCCGTCGTATCGATCTGGATGATCCCGAACAGCCGCTCGACAAACCGGGCGATTTCGTTGCGCGGCGTGAAGGAAACGTAGTAACCGGTGTGCTGAGCGAGCGTATCGGCCGGAACGTCCGCGACAGGGGGCGGCTCAGGCGGTGTCAGTGAGCGCGTCTGAAAGCCCCGCACAAGCTCCGCAATCTGGCTTTGCGAGTCGCCGACTTGGCTGTTGAGCATGATCACGTAGCCCCGGTTGTGGTCCGGCAGGTAGCCGTATCGCGCCACGAAGCCGTCGATGGCACCCCCATGGCCATGGTACACGAAGCCTTCTTGCGGGGACGCGGCGTTTCCGAGCCCGTAGCCAACCTGCAGGCCGTTGCGGGCGGCCAGCGATGTTGTCGGCGTCTCCATTCGCTGCACAGAGGCGGTGTCCAAGAGCGTGGTGTCGCCACGCGTGCCGCGTCCGAGAAGCATCTGTCCGAAGCGCGCCAGATCGACTGGACGGGTGTTTAACGCGCCGGACGGCCGCACTCCAATGTGCACGTAGGGCTGTTCGGTCTCGCCGTCTGCCGCATAGCCGGTGGCAAGGTGGTCCTTCACGCGCTTGTCTCGCAGAAAGCTGGATGCCGTCATGCTGAGCGGCTCGAAAATGCGATCGACGACGAAGTCCTCAAATCGTCGGCCGGTCTTCTGCTGGAGGATGTAGGCGGCCAGGGGCGGCCCCGCGTTCGAGTACGAGTAATACATGCCCGGCCGCCAGCGCGCCTCTCGGGTCGCCGGATTGATGGCGAGTCCCTCCCGCAGCGTGAGGTCCGGCGAACGCGATGCGTACTCGTGAATATCGAGGTCGTCGAACCCGGCCGTGTGTTCGAGCAAGTGCGCCACCCGCACCGGATCGGTCTCGGCCCAGGAGTTTTGGATCTGGACCTCCGGTGCGAGATCGCGGGCCTGGCCCCGAAGGTCCAGCTGCTCCTTTTGTACGAGCAGCAGCGCGGCGGTCGAAACGAAACTCTTCGAGATGGAGCCAGCGCGGAAGACGGTTTCCGAAGTGATGGGGCGGTCCGTGGCGCGGTCGGCAAGGCCGAAGTAGCCCTCCCACCGGATCGAGTCGGCAGAGAAGAGGACGATACCCGCGCCCGGCGCCCCGGTGCTGTCGAGAACGGCCGCAATCGAATCCTGGAGCGCCGCGGTGGAGCGGGGAGCTGACTCCTGGGCGCGAGCGGAAACGCTCAAGAGCAGGGCGAGCACAAACACCAGCAAAGAACGAGCGGCCATGGGGCTGGTGGAGTTGTTACGTTTAAGAGGATTCAGGATACCTGCAAGAAGAGGCCCGTTCGGAGGAGCATCAACCCACACGAGGCTATGCCGCGACGAGGCCCAGGCGGAGTCCTTCGACGGTTATTGATGCACGGGAGAGGAGGAGGGATCGCTCGCCCGTGCCCAAAGCCAGATGCCCAGCGCCACGGCGGGAATGCTGAGAAGCTGGCCCATGCTCAGCCCCAGCGGAAGCGTCGCCTCAAAGTGGATCTGCCGCATCTTGAAGAACTCCAGCACAATGCGGACGCCGAAGATGAGCGTGAAGAACATGCCCGTCAGGATGCCCCGCGGCGTGTCGGTGCCCCAGCGCTGGTACAGCCGCCACAGCAGGACGAAGATGAGGAAGTAGCAGATCGACTCGTAGAGCTGCACAGGGTGGAGCGGGACCTCGGGGATGTTCTCCCGGAGCCGGGCCGCCCGCTCAAAGACGACACCCCACGGAAGATCGGTGGGGACGCCCAGGATCTCGGAGTTGAAGAAGTTGCCCAGCCGGATGAGACTGCCGGTGAGGGCGACCGGAGCGGCGAGGCGGTCGAGCAGCCACAGGAATGGCTGGTCGTCGCGCCGCTGGCAGTAGATCCAGATCGCCGCCACGACGCCAATGAGCCCGCCGTGACTGGCGAGCCCCCCCTCCCAGATCTGTGGGATTTCGAGGGGATTGCTGAAATAGTAGCTCGGGGCGTAGAACAGGATGTGCCCGAGCCGGGCGCCGATGACGGTGCCACCCAGCAGGTAGAACAGCAAAAAGTCGAGATCCTGCTCCGGCTTGTCCTCCCGCCGGAAGGCGTGCCGCATGAGGTAGAAACCGATCAGGAAGCCTGAGGCAAAGAGCAGTCCGTACCAGCGCGGCGCCAGGGCTCCCCATCGAAAGATCGTCGGGTCGACGTCCCAGTGAATCTGTAGGAGCATACAGGTGGTGGGGCGGGAAAATGAGTTTGACACTGTACGAAGCGATTCGGGGGCGTCGCGTTCAGGCTTTGCTGAACCTTTACACATCCGATTTCCGATCTCGGAAACCCTGCTTGTTTATATTCGATCTAAATAGGTGGATTCATTCTCTCACCCGCTCCTCAGTTCGTCCATGCCCTCCGCTTCATTCGATACGTCGACTCTGTTTGCCACCGATCACGGCTCTGTGGAGTGGACGGATCCCGGACGCGTCCGAATTGCGCTGGGCAACATGCAGTGGCGTCTCGCGCCCTCGGACGTGTCGGCCCTGCGGGAGACGACCCTCTCGCTGGCGAGTGAGGTCTATCATTGTGGGCGCGACTGTCGGTGGCAGTTGCGCGTGGAGAGCCATTCGACGGTCGTACTCGACTCCGACGAGGTGCTTCGGCTCGACGCGCTGCTCGAGGGGGCAGTGGCGATGCTCGAACTGGACGCACTTCTTGAGGAGGCGTCTATTTCGCGGCAAACTGCGGCGGATCGTCGGTAGGGAGAGGCGAAGAGCGAGAGGCGAAAGGAGAATCGAGGATAGAGAGTCGCGTACGTTTTCTGCGCTTCCGCGCGCGGAATTCTGATCGTGGGGCTGATTGGTTGTTGTGACGACACTACTGGTCACTTCTCCCACGCCCCCGTGCTCCCACGCTCTCACATCTGCCGCGGAGCGGAGATGCCGAGTACGGTGAGACCGTTTTTGAGCACCGTCTTTGCCGCGAGGGCGAGGCGCATGCGGGCGGACGCCAGGGCGTCCTCTTCGCCGATAATCTGACAGTTGTCGTAGAACTGCGAGAAGGCGGTGGCCACGTCGCGCAGGTAGTTGGGGACGAAGTGGGGCGCACGCGCATCCGCAGCGTTTTGTAGCTCTTGGGGAAAGCGGAGCAACTCCTTCATGAGAGCGATTTCGTCCTCGTGCGTCAACAGCGAGAGGTCGGCGTCCGCGTCGTGCGAGAAGCCCACTTCCTCCGCCTTGTCGAGGATGGAGCAGATGCGCGCATGGGCGTACTGGAGATAGAAGACGGGGTTTTTCTCGCTCTCCTCCTCCGCCAGCTCCAGGTCGAAATTCAGGTGGGTATCGGGGGAGCGCATGAGGAAGAAGAATCGCGTCACGTCCGCCCCCACCTGGTCGATCAAGTCGTCGAGCGTCACGTAGTTGGCGCGGCGCGTGCTCATTTTCACCGGCTCGTCCCCGCGCACCAGCGTCACAAACTGGTAGAGGACGACATCGACCCGGTCGGCCTCGTAGCCCAGCACGTCGAGTGCGTTGAGCACGTCCGGGTAGGCCGCGTGGTGGTCGGCTCCGAAGATGTCGATCATCAGGTCGTAGCCGCGCTCGAACTTCGTGGTGTGGTACGCGATGTCGGGGGTGCGGTAGGTGGGCTCGCCACTCTGCTTCACGAGCACGGTGTCGTCCTCCTTCCCAAACTCGGTGGTTTTGAGCCAGAGCGCACCCTCGGCCTCGTAGGTGACACCGGCCTCTTCGAGACCGTCTAGCACGTTCTGGACCCGTCCCTCGTCGTAGAGGTCCTGCTCATTGGCGAAGGCATCCATTTCAATGTTGAGCCGCTGAAGGGTCCTCTCGATGTCGTCAAAGATGGCATCCTCCGCGGCCTCCCGGAACGGCGTTGGATCGTCGGTGGACAGGAGGGCATCGCCGTGCTCTCCGTACAGGTCCTCAGCGATCTCCACGATGTACTGGCCGAGGTATCCGTCCTTCGGAAAGCTCTCAGGCACCTCCACCGTCGTGCCGTCGTCGAGCGTCATCGTTCGGGTCGGCACGTCCGACGCGAGCGCCTCGTAGCGGGCGCGGACCGACTGGGCGAGCACGCGCATCTGCCGCCCGGCGTCGTTGAAATAGTACTCGCGGGTCACCTCGTAGCCCGTCCATTCCAGCAGGTTTGCTATGGTGTCGCCGAGCACCGCGTTGCGGCCGTGTCCCACCGTGAGCGGTCCCGTGGGGTTGGCACTCACGTATTCGACGAGGGCGCGCTGCCCCGCCCCGGCATCCGTCTGCCCGAACGTATCGCCCTCGGACAAGAGGTCGGCCAAGCCCTCAAAGAGGTAGTCCTGCGCGTAGCGGAAGTTGATGAAGCCGGGCCCGGCCACCTCCACGCTCTCGATGTGCGTCGGATCGACTCGCTCCCGCAGCCGCTCGGCCACCATGTCGGCAATGGCGCGCGGATTGTCGCCGAGCACGCTGCCGAGGCGGAGGGCGGTGTTCGTGGCGAGGTCGCCGTGCTCGGGACGGGCCGGGGCCTCGAGTTCGATCTCGAAGTCGTCCGGCACGGCGTCGAACGTGTCGAGGACGCGGTGGAGCTGAGTGCGGAGATAGTCCTTCATGGGGACGCGCGGTGGATGGGACAGCCCGACGATGCGCCCTCAAGCTACGGAACCGCGCCCCGCTCCGAAACGGGGCGCGCGGCGTTTCGAGGGGTTTTTGTGGAAGTGACTTGTTTATACGGCGCAGTCTGCACTTCGCCCATCGCGCGTCATCCCGTCCGGTGTTTGCAAACCGTTATGCTGCGGGGCAACATCCGCGGTAGACAGCGGTTTCTCTCACTGCTATGCCTATGTTCAGACTAAACAAGACCTGATTGGGCGCTTGCGCCGCTACCGAGACGATCTGCGTCGGTTCGGCATGCAGCGCATCGGTTTGTTTGGATCGTTTCAGAGCGGCGAGCCGGACGAGAAGAGCGACGTTGACCTTCTGGTCGAGTTTGCACCGAGGGAAAAGTCTTTTGACAACTTTATGGCCGTTTCCTTTCTGTTGGAAGACGAGCTTGAGCGCCCGGTCGAGTTGGTGACGCGCGAAGCTCTCAGCCCGCACGTCGGTCCTCATATTCTGCGGAGCGTCGAGTATGTATTTGCGTCACATTGTGTAGGAAGCCCGGTATCTGACCGAGACCGGCCGCGAGGTACGCTGGGAGCAGTTTCTGAGGATGAGACGTTGAAGCGGGCGTTTGTTCGAAGCATAGAGGTGATCGGGGAAGCCACGAAGAATCTCTCCGTCGATCTTCGAAACCGGTATCCGGATGTCGAGTGGCGGGCGATGGCGGGTATGCGCGACCAGTTGATCCATGGATATTTCGGGGTCGATTACGAGATTGTTTGGGATGTGGCGACGCAGAAAGCGCCCGTACTGATCGATCAGATCGAAGAGATTCTGCAGCAAGAGGGCACAGCATAATAGTTCGGTGCTGCCGACGAAGGGGGCTAAATCATGCGGATGGCCTTCTGCTGCTGATCTCGTACCTTTTCGTTGTCCTTCGTGGCAGAGTTTTCCCCGTTCAGGGTCTGGGAGGCGGTTGCGTAGAACTCGTAGATATCTGTCCATCGCGACGTGGAGCAAGAGGGAAGGAATAAGGCACACAAGGCGTCCCCGTCGAATAGCGAGGCGACGCCCCTCAGTGTGCTCTTCGTTGCGGGGATGCTAATGGGACTTGCGGTCGGCGTCGGGTGCGAGCAGGTGGCGTCGGTGCGCGACACTTTTCGCGACGCCACGGCGCACGAGCAGTACGCGCAGGCCCTCCGCGACGGCGCCCTCGGGGAAACGGCGCTGGCCCGAGACTGGCTCGCGGCCGCCGAGCGCGCGCTGGAAACGCCGCTCACCGTACAGCTGCCCTTCCGCGAAGTCGGCTATTTCGATCCGGCGCAGCCCTCCGCCGTCGGCTATCGCTTTTCCGCCCAGCGGGGCCAGGAGCTTCGCATCCGCGTGGACTTCGCCCCGCCCGATTCTGCCCACCTTTTTGTGGACCTGTTTCGGGTACCTGCCGACACGACCGAGTCTCTCACGCACGTCGCCAGCGCCGACACCAACGGAACGCTCACGGTGGACCTGACTCGCGACGCGTCGTACCTGTTGCGCCTCCAGCCGGAACTCCTGCGTGGGGGGCGCTATCGGCTCACCCTTCGGGTGGGGGCCTCGCTGGCGGTCTTTCCGGTGGCCGGCGCCGACAGTCGCGCCATACAGAGTGTGTTCGGCGACCCGCGCGATGGAGGCTCCCGCGAGCACCACGGCGTTGACATTTTTGCGTCCCGCGGCACCCCCGTTCTCGCAGTGGAAGAGGGTGTCGTGCGGCGCGTTGGGGACGGCGGCATCGGGGGAAAGACGGTCTGGCTGCGCGACCAGCACGGTCGGGCGTTCTACTACGCGCACCTCGACAGCCAGCTCGTCCGCTCCGGCGAGCGCGTGCAGCCCGGCGACACGCTCGGCCTCGTGGGCAACACCGGCAATGCGCGCACGACGCCCCCGCACCTCCACTTTGGGCTCTACCGGCGCGGCCCGGTCGATCCGTATCCGTACGTGCACGAGCCGCGCACCGACGCCCCCCCGATTACGGCAGACACCAGCCGCTTCGGGCGCTGGAGCCGCGTGGCAGTGGCCCGCGCCAATCTACGTGGCGGCCCCACGACGGTGTCTCCGGTCCAGCGCATGCTTCCGCGTCACACCGCCCTGCGTCTCGTGGGCAGCAGCGACAACTGGCACCGCGTGCGCTTGCCTGATGGCTCCGACGGCTTTATCGCGGCCTCTCTCCTCCGTCCCGCCAACTCGGCGCTGCGGACGACCTCCTTTGCTCGCGCCCCCGTCCGTCACCACCCGGACACGACGGCTGCAGTCACGGACCGTCTGGATCAGGCGGCCGTGGAGGTGCACGGACGCTTCGGTCAGTTCGTCCTCATCGAACGACCCAATGGCCGGACCGGGTGGGTTCAGGCGAAGGAAGGCTGATTTTCCCGCTATCCAGCCGCAGCACTCGGCATGGATCGAAGTCCAGCCTTGGGACGTTTTGCCCTAGACACGGTCATCTGTATACATCGTCCTTCCCCCGAACGCATTCCAGAGAGCGATTGTGGGGGACTCCGATGTCGTCTTTCGACGAGTACATCTACCATGGGTAGTGCCAGTTCCACATCTTCTGCGTCGACCTCCGGGGCGGGGGAACGAACGGACGGAGCGAGGACCACGAATCAGCAGTCGGGCCGGAGCCGATCGGGAGCGAAGAGGAGCGACCCGTCGGGTGGGTCTCAGTCGCCTCTACCCAAAGACGGCGTCCCTTCTGAGAAGTCGGCGTCGCCAACGGGAGGACCCAGTTCGGATCAGGCCTCGCCCCTTACCGACTTTGATCCGTTAGCGCCCTATCGGGGAGCGTTCCGGCGGTTCTTTACGGTCTGGCGGCACGTGGCGGGGCTTCTGATGGGAGGACACATCGCATACGTGCGGTCCCTTCCCGAGGTGCAGAAGACCGGCCTGCGGTCGATTGGGAAGCGCATGCTGGCGACCATCCTGAAACCGTTCGTCCACAGCGACTTGCGCGCCCTTCCCTTTCCGCAGCAGCTCCGCCGTCGGCTCGAAATTCTGGGCCCCACATTTACAAAACTGGGGCAAATCATGGCCATCCGGGAGGATCTCCTGCCAGAGGCAATCACGCAGGAGCTCGACAGCCTGATGGACCACCTGCCCCCCATCCCCTTCAAGCAGGTGCAGGCGATTATCGAGCGGGAGCTGGACGCTCCAGTCGATGCGCTTTTTCAGACCATCGACCCCGATCCCTTGGCGGCTGCGTCCATCGCGCAGGTTCACCGCGCTACCACCCACGACGGAGACGAGGTGGTGGTGAAGGTTATTAAGCCGGGCATTCGGGACGTCGTGACGTCCGACCTGAAGCTCCTGGAGCTCTTTGGTGGATTTCTGCAGTGGCTGTTGCCGCGCTATCAACCGAGGCAAATTATCGAGGAGTTTAGCGCCTACACGAAACGCGAGGTCGACTTCGACTACGAGGCCGACCACGCGGAGATCTTTTCGGCCAACTTTCAGGACGCACCCGGCATCGTGTTTCCGGATGTGTACCGGGGGTTGAGCACCGCCGACGTGCTGACGATGGAATATCTGGGCGGCATCCGCCCGAACTCGCAGGCCGCATTCGAACTCAGTGAGGCCGAGCGCGAACGGGTCGTCGACCTCGGGGCCTCGGCCATCATTCGGATGCTCTACAAGGACGGCTTCTTTCACGCCGACCTGCACGCGGGAAATCTGAAGATCCTGCCGGGCGAGCGGCCCGAAGACCTGCAGATCGGGTTCATCGACCTCGGGATGGTGGGGCGCTTTCGGGCCGACATTAAGCGGCGCATGCTCTACTACTATTACGCCCTGGTGCGGGGGGACGTGGAACGAGCGGCTCGCTATCTCCTCGACATGGCCCGCATGGGGGAGAACGGCGATCCGCAGGGCTTCCGGCGGGCCGTGTCGGACATGGCCCGGCACTTTCTGATGCGGAGCAAACAGGGATCGATCAGCCTCGCCCAGGTCATTCTTCAGTCGCTGAGTCTAGGCGGCCGCTACCGCATTTTCTTTCCGGTAGAGATGACGCTGATGGTGAAAGCCCTCATCACCTTCGAGGGGGTGGGGCGCACGCTCGATCCGGAGCTCGACGTGGTGGCCGTGTCGCGGCGCCACGTGCAGCAGATCTTTCGGGATCGGTTCAATCCCCTAACGCTGGGCTCGGAGATGCTCAGCAACGCGCCGGAGCTGGTCGACGTGGCGATGAAGCTCCCGCAGCTTTTGACCTCGGGCGTATCGTACGTCGAGGAGTCGATGACCGACCAACCGCCGAGCGATCCATTTGCCGGCCTGCGGAGTAGTGTCATCGCCGGCTCCTGCATCATCGGCGGCGTGATTGCCGCGGTGCAGGGCGGACCGCTCTGGCTCTCGATTCCACTCTTTGTACTCGGTGGGGGGCTGGCGCTGTGGGCGCGGTAGCGGCGGGGGCGTCTGATTAGGACTGTTGCGAAGGGCCGTCAGTAGACGTCGGAATGTCGGCTGAGTGCGTGTCGAGGCGGTCGAGGAGGTCGTCGAGACGATCCAGGGTCTCATTCGTTTCCTGGAGGACCTCCGTCATCGAGGTCGACGGACTCCACTCGACGAGGTGTTTGTCCGACTGCTCGGGAAGGGGGGTGCCGTACAGCGTGCGGGTCTCGTCGTCGAGGATGTCGAGGCGGAGCGAGAGGCGATGCCGTTCCAGAATTGGCTGGAGCGCACGCGCACGACTGCGCAGGTGCTGGCGCGTGGCCTGGTAGGCGTGCTCGCAAACGTCTTGACGGTTCTTGAAGCTGAAGATGTTGGAGAAGAACAGACTTTCGTCGTTGCACTCCGGCTCAATCAGAATGAGGTCGGCGTCGGGATAGGTGTGCTCGTACTTCTTGAAGCCGGTGCGCTTGCGGGAGTCGACGATGGCCCGGAAGGTCTGCGAGAGCACGATGGGGAGGCCCCGGTCCGCGAGGGTCGTTCTGTCGCCGTTTGCCTGTTCGTCCCCATTCCTCCGGTCCTCTAGCAGTCGGTCCGCGTGCTGCTCCAACTGGACGTTGATGGGAACGATAGGGTTGATGCAGAAGAGCAGGTCTGCTCCGGCGTCGAGCCCCACGCTGGCGTGCACGGTGCGGCGGGCCACCCCGTCGATGTAGTATTGGCCGTCAATTTCGACTGGAGTGTAGAGCCCGGGGAGGGCTGTGGAGGCCTGGATGGCCGACGAGATGGGGACGTGATCGTGCCCGGGCTCACCGAACACCGTCACCTCTGCGGAGTCGAGGTTCATAGCCACCACGTACAGCTTCCGTTTCAGCCGCCGAAAGTCGTTGGTTCGGCCGCCCGTAGAGAGGGCATTGGCAAGAAAGCGTTCGAGAGGAGCGTTGGTAAAGAGGCCCGTCGGGACGATGGAGCCAAAGGTGGCGAGGAGGCCGAGAAGCGAAAGGTCGCCCGGATTGAGCAGATAGTGGCGGAGGGAGGAGAACAGAGCGCCCGGCAGGCGGCGCAATCGCTTGGCGTATTCGCGAACCGCCGGACGAAAAAGCACCTCCGGCTCCAAATTCAAGCTCGGGTCCGAAGACTCCGAGACGATGGCCCGGCTCAGCTCGCGGGCCGGGACGCCACTCGCCAGCATGCCCCCGACCAGGGATCCGGAACTCACTCCCACGTAGATGTCCAGTTCGTGCAGATCAGCCCCGTCGAGAGCCTCATCGAGGGCGCAGAGGGCGCCGATTTCATAGATTGCCCCCTCGATGACGCCCCCTGCGCAAGCGAGACCGATCGTACTGCGGTCTGTAGGGTCACCTGTGGGGTCAATGGAAGACATCGGGGGTCAGGAGAAATCCAAGAAACTCGTTCGCAATATTGATTCCGCACGGAAGCGATTCCGGGATCGAGGCGGCGGAGGAGCCCGAACGGTCGCATCCGCGAGGGTCATTCCAAACGAAAAGAGCCCCCATCCGTCGGGGGCTCCTCTCGTTTCGGGATGGAGAGGAAGGGACGACTACGCCCTGTCGGAGCCCTCCGAAGACTCCTCGTCCTCCGAGAGGTGCTCTGCAAGCTCTTCCACCTGTTGGGACAGGTGATCTACCTTGTCCTTCAGGTCGTCGACCTCCTTGCGCGTGGGGACGCCGAAGCGCTCCAGCGCCGAATTCACGGACTCCGCAAGCATCGACTGCGTCTCTTCGCCCGCTTCTTCGAGTTGCGCGAGGGTTTCGTCGCTCTGCTTGCGGACCTTTTCGGTGGCCTCTTCGATGTCGTGACGGCGCTCCTCCTCGAACTTCTGCCCCCGGTCCACGAGGCGGTTGAAGAGCTTCGTGCCTTCCTCCTCCACAGTGCCCAGGGCACCGAGTCCGGCCAGCCACACCTCGCGGGCCCGCTCGGACAGTTCGTCCGGCAGGGATTCGGGCTTGGAGGTCTGCTTCATAGAGGTCTTGTGTTCAGAGGTCTTGTGTTCAGAAGTCTCATGCGTAGAAGCGTTTTGCTCGGCAGTCATGGTTCAGAGTAGGTTGGTTGTGGAAGAAACGTGTGTAGGGAAGAGAGGGAGCGGATTACTTCGGAGGCGAGCGGTCGGCGCGCTCAGACGAAGCCGTGCGGTCGGGGGCACCATGGGCGTGCTGCTGCGAATCTGAGGCCCCGTGCCGCTGCTCGTCAACATCGTCGAGCAAGACCGACAGGCGATGCTCCAGGCGGCGCAACTGCTGCCGAAGCTCGTCGAGTTCCTGCTTCCGGGGGCTCTGCACGAGCTGTTTGAGCCGACCCAGCGAACGGTCCATTAGGTCGTCGACCGTCGTGCGAATCTGGCCCAGACCGCTGTCGAGAACCTCTCCGCTCCGGCGGAGCAGCGCATGCAACAAATCCGAGGAGATCACTTCGCGGCCACTCTTTCCCTCCTCCAGGATAATCTGGGTGAGGGTCTGGGCCGTGATGTCTTGTCCGCTCGCATTGTCCACGACCTCGACGGTCTCGCCGCGCCGAACGAGATCGGCGATGTCGCCCAAGGACACGTACTCGCTCATTTCCGTGTCGTAGAGCTTCCGATTGTCGTAGCGCTTGATTCGTCGAGCCATGAGAGCGTGGAGAGGCCGAGAAATTCCATTTGTAACGCGTTGCGTCATTTCCCTCAACAAATTTGACGCGACGCGTTATCTTTTGATCCCGGCGGTCGGGGTTGGAGGCGCAGTTTCGAGCGACACCGACGCTGATCCACGCGTTCTCCACGAAGTTGGGAAGGGCGGGCGTTCTGGGGAGGGGTTCCACCCCGTTCGGTCTGAACGACCACTGCCATTGGGGGTAGCAACAACCCCACACAGAAGAAAAATGCGCTGCTCCCCCCTCGACTCCCGGCAGAAATTCGGTCCCCTGCATGCCCTATTGCTCCGTCGACGGCACGCGTCTCTACTGGACCGAGCGCGGGGGTGGGACGCCGCTCCTGCTGCTCCACGGACTCGGATCAAGCAGCCGGGACTGGGCCGCGCAGGTCGATCACTTTGCCGAGCGCTACCGGGTGCTCCGGCTCGACCTACGCGGGCACGGTCGGTCCGAGCGGGGCGACGCGCCCTACTCCCTTCCGCAGTTTGCGCGGGACGTGGCCGTATTTCTGCGCAGAACGGAGGCCGTGCCCGCGCACGTGATCGGGCTTTCCATGGGGGGCATGGTCGCCCTTGAGCTGGCTGCCGGGGCTCCTCAGCTCACACGCAGCCTCGTCATCGTCAACAGCGTGGCCGACATGCGGCTCCACTCGTGGCACGACGTGTGGTTCTACGTCTCGCGTCGGCTGACCGTGCAGCTGCTCGGCATGCGGCGCGTGGGACAACTCCTCGCCCAGAAGCTGTTCGTGAAGCCGGACCAGCGGAGCCTCCGGCGCAAGTTCATCCGGCGCTGGGCCCGGAACGACAAGCAGGCCTATCTCTGGTCGGTCGACGCGATCATGCAGTGGAGCGTTGCAGATCGCCTGGATCGCATCGACGTGCCCACCCTTCTCGTGTCGTCGGATGAGGACTACACGCCCGTCCCGCTCAAAGAGCGCGTCGCGGCCCAAATGCCAAACGCCGAGCTCGTGGTCGTGGACGACGCCCGTCACGCGCTTCCCGTCGAGAAGCCTTCGGCCTTCCACGAGGTTGTCGACGCGTTCCTTGCACGGCTGGGTCGGGAAACGGAGGAGCGGTCATGCCCACAGATGCGCCGGAATCCATCTCCAGAGGAAGTTTGATCGCGGGGACACAACCTCCGTCACGCTCGTCGGCGACTCGACCGCGGTCCGCCCAGGACGCCGAGAATTGCAGAGAAGAGGGCCGATCCGATAATTGCCCAGAGCAGCGGGAAGGTATTTTCTCCTATGGAAATGGGAAACGGCTCCGGGAGGCCGAGCCCGCGCGCCAGCCAAAGCCCAAGAAATGCGCCAATGAAACCGACGACGATGGAGATCAGGCAGCCGCCGAGGGAATATCCGGAGAGGGCTTGGCCGAGGCCTCCGGCAATGGCCGCGATGAGCAGAAGGACCAGCAGCTCAAGGAGGGTCATGGTTGGCTCATGAGTCGATTTGGGGAGAAGAAGGAACCTGTAAAGGTAGGGAAATGGACGCGCAACAACCAGTCAGGACAGGTCTACTCTGTAATATTGAAGACAATGGATTCCGGAGAGCCGCTATTGAACTGGAGAAATCAATGCATATAGCTGCCGGCGTTGACGTCGATGGTAGTGCCGGTGGCATGATCGGCTTTTCCACTGGCGAGGAAGACGACGATCGAAGCCACGTCGGCGGGTTCCGTGAGCCGATTGAGCGCGAGGTCGCTCGTAGCGTGAGCTTTCCCGTACTCGTCAATGAAGTCCTGCGCCATGTCGGTCCGGGTAAAGCCGGGCGCGACCGTGAACGCTTTTACGCCGTCGTCCCCGAAGCCGCGAGCGATGGAGCGCGTGAGGGCCACGAGCCCGGCCTTCGAGGCGGCGTAGGTCATGTAGTCCGGCGTGTCGCCCCGGAACGCCGCGCGGGAGGCCACGCTGATGATGCGCCCTCCGTCGTGATTCTGGAAGTGATTGAGGGCGTGCCGGCAGAGCAGTTCGGGCGCCCGTAGGTTGACGTGCATCGTCTCGGTCCACGCCTTGCCCCAGCGCTCCGTGTCGGTATCTAGGGGCGTCGGCACAGCCACGCCAGCGTTGAGCACCAGGGCATCGAGTCGACCGTACACCTCGATCACGCGGTCGATGAGCGCATCGGTGGCGTCGAGCGTCGAGAGATCGGCCTGGAAGGAGCGGGCCTCTCGACCGCAGGTCTCCACCACCTCCCCCGCCGCGTCGTGGCTCTGGCCGTAGTGGACGGCCACGGTGGCTCCGGCCTCGGCGAGCGCTTCGGCGGTTGCACGCCCAATACCCCGACTCGCTCCTGTTACGAGAACAATCTGATCGGAGAGATTGAGCTGCATGGCAGGATGGACCGTTGGTTCGTAGAGGAGGGAAGCGCGGAGGGGCCGGATCGAGTCCCAACCGCTACGGATAGCGGTCGGTGGTGAAGGCGGTCCGGCGGGACGAGTCGGCCACGATGACCTCAAAGTGGATCCGCCCGATGGGACGACCGCCGGCCGTCTCCACGCTGACCCGCCACCGGCCGGGTTGCACGTTTGTCTTGTAGGTGACGCCCCGATACCCGCTGCGCCGTCCGCCCACGACCCGGTACCCGATGCGATCGGTCTCCATCCAGATGTCGCGGGACGGCACGTAGCGCTGCCATCGGTGGACGACGCGCGTCCGGAAAGCCGTGGGAGCGTAGATGGCCGCGAAGCAGTGCACCGTGTCGCCAGGGGAGTAATAGAACGGATCGTCGCCTTTTTGTGCCCAGAAACGAGCCTTGGACCCCTTCTCTTGACGTAGCAAGAAGGCATTTCCCTTCTGCTCCGCATCGTGGTACACGCCCACGTGCCGAAGCGCGAGGGGCATGGGCGGAATCCACTCCTGCACGTAAAAGGTGACGAGGCCGCCGAAGAGCGTTCCCACGAGGAGAACGGCCCCGAGAAACGATCCCAGGTCTGCGAATACTCCCTGCTGGTGAAGAACGAGGAGAAGTAAGACGATGAGCCCTACGCTCAAGAGCCCACTCGCCAGAAAGACCTTGAACCCCATCGTGTCCAGGACGACCGGAAGGAGAAATGTGAAGTAGCAGAAGACGGCCAGGAAGTAGAGCCCGATGAGCAGATAGCTACTTCGCTCTTTGCTCCAGATCAGCTCGTTGGCCACGAGGAGACCGACCAGCACGAGCAAGAAGAGCGACGCCGTGGTGAGCGAGGCGCTCCGGGTGTAGTAGATGACGTACGCACTGAAGAGGCCGCTGGCCAGAAACTGGATTGCCCCGATGGACCAGGTGTTGAGGGCCTGGAGGGGCTGGGGGAGCGGGCGGTCGTTGCGGTCGAGGAGAGTCAGGACAATGAAGCCGCCCAGCAGAACGAGGTAGAGTCCGAGAATGACGTTGTCGATCAGCGCTCCGATCCGCTGGAGGGTGAGGACATCCCAGGTGACGCCGCCGAAGAAGAGGAGAGGCGGGGCGAGGTTCTCGTGGCGGTGGTAGAGCCGCCGGGTGAGGCGATAGCGGGGGGCTCTGGGCGAGGCCTCGCATCAGCCCCCCGAGCAACGCCGTGCCGGGCGAGTCCTCGGGGGCGGTGTCGACGGCGCCGTTGGACATAGGGAGGCAGGAGGGGAAAGGGGCCGCAACTACAGTCCAGGAGACACACCAGCGTGCGGACGGAGGAGGTCTACGGTCCGCACGGAGCGAAACAATTAAGCGTTGGGACTGGGCAGATCCGGCTTCTTTACGCCCACGGCCTCGGCGTCGGGTTTGGGTTTGTCTTCCTGGGGGCGGCGCCAGAGGGGGACGGAGGAGCACGGCTCCCCGTACATCAGCTTCCGGGCCACGTCCTGAAGCTTCTGCGTGGCACGGACGTAGGCCATCTCCGGCACGATGTCGTCCCCGCAGCCCTTGATGACGACGGGCTTGTCCTCGTACGCCGACCAGTTCTCCTCCGCGAGGGCCGCCGTGTAGTACTCACGCAGGAGATCGTCCGCCCGGCCAAAGGTGGTGGAGCGGGCCGTACCGTGGAGCTCCGAGGCGATCAGCATGTAGCCCCAGGTTGGCACGATGGCGTCCGTCGAGCAGTACAGGGCGACGTGCTCGTCCTCGTACTGCGACCAGTCGTGCTCCTCCACGTCCGCCCGAAACTCCTTCTCCTTCAGCATCAGGCCCTCCACGAGAAAGGTACTGATGTCGAGCTCCGTGATGGGGGCGTCGTCCCAGAGATCCGCCAGGTTGTAGACCTCAATTTCGCCCTGAGCGACGCGGTTTTCGATCGGTTCCATGGTGCGACAGGAGAGCTAATTTGTGAGGCGGCAGAACGCAGGGAGTAGGAGACATTTCGAACCGAGGCAGCGAGACGTGGGTTTCCTGAAAAGCTTTCCGGAAGGGTTACGTCTCGTCGTCCGAGTCGTCGGAGGTAGCAGGAGCGTCCTCGATTTCCTCCGTCTCGACGAGGGCGTAGATGTCGTCCATTTTCAGTTCGATGTTCAGCGCTTCACACCGGAGGACGGCATCCCGATCCCGCACCGAGCGGACCACCCACTCGTCTTCCTGTCGCACGTACTGCGTGATCAGGACCCGAGAGGGAGAGGCGATCCAGTATTCGTGGAGGCTGTCGAGCTGGAGGTAGGCGTCGAGCTTGTCCAGGTGATCGCGGTCGGCGGTGGAAGGGGACGTGACTTCCACGAGCAACTCGGGATTCACGAGCGACGGTGGGGACTCGTTGGTATACTCGGGCGGGCCGCATACGACCGCCACGTCGGGGTAGACGTATCGCTTTCCGGTAAGCCGGACTCGCTGAACGGACGTAAAGCTGCGGCATCCTTGGGAACGCAGTGCGGTGTAGAACTCTCCTCGTATGTTGTCTTTGATGAGGTTGTGAGGCGGCGCAGCCCCGGTGAGGGCATAGACGCACCCGTCGAGGTATTCGTAGCGGACCTCATCGGCATCAGCGTCGAGGTCGAGATATTCCTCTACGGTCAGGTGACGGCGAGCAACGGTGGTGCTCATGGAGGTCTGGGGAGGAAACCTGGAGACAGTGTGACTCCCTCAACGTTCGTCAACCGTCCCAGATTCGTGGAGGAGGGGATGCCGGGGGCTCGAAGAATCAGGTGTTGCTCCTCCGTTGCGAGAAGGAGCGAGGGCTACACGGAGTCGAGTTCATTGGCGAGCTGGTTCAGGTACGAGCGCATGAACTCGGCACGCTGCTCTGCCTCAGTGCGGCCCGCCTCGGTCTGCATCGTATTCGGGAGGCGCAGGAGCTTGGTGTAGAAGTGATCGAGCGTGTAGGTGTCGTCGTCGGGAGCACGGTCGTCGCAGAACGGGTCGTCAGGGTTGTATAGCGACTGCTCCAGCGCACCGCCGACCATGAAGCACCGGGCGATCCCGATGGCCCCGAGCGCGTCGAGCCGATCGGCATCCTGCACGACCTTCGCTTCGATCGTTTCGGGGGTCGTGTTGCCCGAGTAGCTGTGGGCGGCGATGGCGTGCTCGATGCCAGGGATCCATTGATCCGGGTAGCCTTCGCTCTCCAGAAAGTCCCGAGCCGCGTCCGCCGCGAGACGCGACGCCTGCGATCGATTGGGGGCGTCCTTCGGCACAACCACGCAGTCGTGCAGCCAGGCGGCGGGGACGACGACGTCCATCTGTGCACCCTCTGCGCGGGCCAGGCGGCGGGCCGTCGTTACTACGCGCTCGACGTGGGTCCGGTCGTGGGCCGCGTCGGCATCGGCAGCTTGGGCGTCGAGGAAGTCGGCAAACCGGTTCGTCCAAATCGACCAGGCATCGGCAGGAGGGGGCATGGGGTGTTTGGGGGTGGGAGAAAGGGCGAATGGGAGCGTGGGAGTGCAGAGGCGGAGCATCTTTCCGCAGCGTCCGTGTCTCCTATGGACTGCTTTTTTCAGAATCCCTGCTTCCCGATGGTGCAAATGGACATCACGCCCGTACAGAGCGACTACGATTGGGAGAAGGCTCGATCAATCCGCACGCAGGTCTTCATCGAGGAGCAGGACTGCCCGCCCGAGGAGGAGTGGGACGGCCACGACGAGACGAGCCGGCACGTGCTGGGCTGGGTCGACGGGCGAGCCGTGGCCACGGCACGATGGCGGACCGTCCCGCACGATGAAGAGATTGTCGCCAAGCTGGAGCGGTTTGCCGTGCTCCCCGAGCACCGAGGGCAGGGGGGCGGTACCCAGCTCGTTCGCTACGTGATCGAGGATGCCCGCCGCGCCGGTTTCGACACGTTTCTCGTGCACGCCCAGTCCCACCTGCAAGACTGGTACGAGGACCTGGGATTCGAGGTCACCGGCCGCACCTTCGACGAGGTCGGCATTCCCCACGTCGAGATGATGAGGCGAGAAGACCAGTGAGCGGGCAATCGCTCTGGGGTTCTGCCTCGAAGACCTCCGAGGTTTCCGAACCCTCGGAGGTCTGACGCCAATTCTCGCTCATGAAGAGCATTTTCGCCAGTCAACTGCGTAAGCCCTATTCCTGTTCGTCAAGGAGCCCGGCGCTCACGAGGTTCGGATTGGCGCGGACCGTCACTTTCGAGAGAAGCTCGTTCACTTGCTCCTCGACCGCCTGCTTCCGACGCTCCTGCGTCATCTGTTTTCGGGCCCGAGTTGTGTCCATCGGTTCTCCGGGGTTCGTCAGGCGAATGACGTGAAAGCCGAACCGGGTGCGCACTGGCTCCGGGGCCACATCGCCCGAGTCGGACAGCGCGTAAGCGGCCTCAGCAAACTCGTCCACCATCCGGTTCCGCGTGAAGAATCCGAGATCGCCGCCCTTTTTGGCAGAGGGGCCCTGGCTATGGCGACGGGCCAGCTCGGCGAAGTTGACGTTCTCCATCTGGGCGCTGTCCACGAGCGCCTTTGCGACCTTCTGCACCGAGTCGACCTTCGACTCGGGGGCGTTCTGGCCCACCTTGAGCAGAATGTGCTGGGCGCGGATGCGTCGGTTCTCCTTGCTGTACGTCGCAACCTCTTCCGTGGACGGCTTCTCAAAGTTCTCGGCCATCTGTTGCTGCAGGGTCTGCTGGCGGAGCCGGTCGGCCAGCATGCTGCGGACCGAGTCGACCGTCAGGTTGTTTTGCGCCAGCTGCTTCCGGAACTGCTCCTCGCTCTTGTAGCGCTGCTTAAGTTTGTTGAGCCGAGCCGACACCCGGGCGGTGTCCGTTTCAATGTTCTGGGCGTTCGCCTCGCCCTGCAGCGCGTGCTGGCGGGCAAATCCGCGAATAATCTGGCGGTGGGTCTCCTGCATCTTCTCGCTGGTGCGCTGGGACGGCGAGCGGCGCCGCATAGCCATCTTTATCTGACGCCGAAAGTTCCCCGCCGACAAGGTGTCGCTGCCGTACTCTGAGGAGACGACGAGAGCCACCGTGGAATCGGTGAGGGGTTCGCCCACCTGATAGGGAACCCCATCGGTCTCGGAGGTGGAGCTATTGCCGCTTTCACACCCGGCGAGAAGGCCGAGCGTCAGCACGGGGAGGGCGAGCATGAAAAGAGAGCGAGTGAGCGAGGTCGAAAAAGGCATGGACGCAAAGCAGTCGGATGAGTGTGTAGATCAGACAATACAGCGCCTGGCAAAGCGCTCGGTGGAAATCGTTCGAGACGTTCTTGGTGCAGTCGTCGAGCGCCGCGAACAATCGATGGATGCACGGTCCCCACATGGACGTGTTTCTCGAAACACCGGGCAAGAGCCCGGAGACATCCTCGCGGTTCCCGTTTGGAATGCTCGGCTGAGTAGGCGGAGGTGGGGTTGAATTTTCATGAACCCGAAACCTGGGGAGCCCCCCTCGTGTACAGCTGGACGGACTTATTGAAAACGACCTGCCGCGTTCGTCTAGCCTGGTCTAGGACGCCGGCCTCTCACGCCGG
>CAZBIB010000022.1:0-12530 GCA_964491575.1 uncultured Salinivenus sp.
CCTGCGTCGGCGCGAGCCAGGTCGGGAAGTTGCCCCCGCAGTGCTCGATGAGCACGCCGATGAAGCGCTCCAGCGAGCCGAACGGGGCGCGGTGGATCATGACCGGCCGTTTCCGTTCGTCGTGCTCGTCGACGTAGGTGAGCTCGAAGCGCTCCGGCAGGTTGTAGTCGACCTGGATGGTGCCGAGCTGCCAGGCGCGGCCTAGCGCGTCCTCCACCATGAAGTCAAGCTTGGGGCCGTAGAAGGCCGCTTCGCCCGGCTCCTCGTAGGCGTCAAGGTCGGTCTCGGCCACCGCCTCGCGGATGTCCTGCTCGGCGCGGTCCCACAGCTCATCGCGCCCCACGTACTTCTCGGCGTCCTCCGGATCGCGGAGCGAGATCTGGGCCTCGAACTCCTCGAAGTTGAGGGCGTCGAGCACCTTTAGGGTGAGGTCGATGACCTCCTTGAATTCGTCCTTCACCTGCTCGGGAGTGCAGAAGATGTGGGCGTCGTCCTGCGTGAAGCCGCGTACGCGAGTGAGTCCGCCGAGCTCGCCGGTCTGCTCCTGTCGGTAGACGGTCCCGAACTCCGAGAGGCGCACCGGCAGATCCCGGTACGAGTGATGGTCATTCTTGTAGAGCATCACGTGGTGCGGGCAGTTCATCGGCTTGAGGAGGTAGCCGTCCTCCTCGTCGCCGTCCCGGTTGGTGATCATCGGCGGGAACTGGTCCTCTTCGTAATGAGGATAGTGCCCGCTGGTGCGGTAGAGGTCGAGCCGCCCGATGTGCGGTGTGGTCACCGGCTTGTAGCCCTGCTTGATCTGCTCCTGCTGGAGCACCTTGCGCAGGGCCTCCCGGAGCGTGGTGCCCTTTGGCAGCCACATCGGCAGGCCCGGGCCCACCTGCTCGGTGTTGAAGGTGAAGAGGTCTAGCTCCTTGCCGAGCTTGCGGTGGTCCCGCTCCTTCGCCTTGCGCCGCCGCTCCAGAAACTGCTCCAGCAGCTTCTGCTTCGGAAAGCTGATGCCGTAGATGCGAGTCAGCTGCGGATTCGCCTCGTCACCGCGCCAGTACGCCCCGGCCACCGACAGCAGCTTCGGCGCCTTAATGCGGCCGGTCGATGGGATGTGCGGGCCGCGGCAGAGGTCGGTGAACTCGCCCTGCTCGTAGAACGAGATCTCCCCCTCCTCCAGATCCTCGATCAGCTCCAGCTTGTACGGGTTGTCCTCCACCTCGTAGTACCGGACCGCGTCGGCCTTCGACACCTCTTGCCGCTCGTACGGCACGTCGCGGCGGGCAAGCTCCAGCATCTTGTCCTCAATCTCCTCTAGTTCGTCGGCGGACAAGGTCTGGTCGCCCAGGTCCACGTCATAGTAGAAGCCTTGATCGATGGGCGGGCCGATGGTAAACTTGACGCCGGGATAAAGCTCCTGCAGCGCTTCGGCCATGAGGTGGGCGGAAGAGTGCCAGAAGATTTCCTTGCCCTCCTCGTCGTCCCACGTCAGAATCTCGATCTCTGCATCTTCGGTGATGGGTTGGTCAAGGTCGCGGCACTCCCCATTGACCTTGATGACCAGCGCGTCGCGGGCGAGGCCGGCGCCGATGCTCTCGGCAATCTCGCGGCCAGTCGTTCCGGCCCCGTAGGAGCGCTCGGATCCGTCCGGGAGGGTGATGGTGATTTCTTTCGCGTCGATTTCGGCCATGGCAGCACGAACTGGATGGAACGGCGCGGCGGATGTCGGGGAGACCCCTCAACAGAAAAGCCGCCCCATCCCGAAAGCTTTCGGGACTGAGAGCGGCAACAGTGGGTCCAAGTGGACTCGAACCACTGACCTCTACGATGTCAACGTAGCGCTCTAACCAGCTGAGCTATGGACCCAACCCGGAGCCTGCTTGCTCCACACGGGACCCTATATCAATGCTCACAATGTAATCAAGATTCCTTTTCGCCTCGATTCACCGAAACTTTGACCTCGATTGGGGCTGAGAGGGAATGGGAGAATGGGTGAGCGTGTGCGTGTATGCGCATCGGTTTTCTTTGCCGAGCCCGCTGGCTACATTTTGGCTGGACGGCGGCCCGCCGCCTGTTCCGGCGACCGTCGGGGACCGCGGTCGGCCGACTATGGAAAAATGTGACAGCCGATTCTCTCTTCAGCCATTGCTTCCGTCCGCATGCACGTTGAGCTTCAGCATCACCACGATTGGGACATCTCGCCGGACGAGGCGAAGCGGATTCAACGTCGGCTGGCGTCAGAGGTAGCGGAGACGCCCTTGCCGGACGCGGTGGAGACGATCGCCGGGGTGGACGTGAGTGTTCGTGATGACACGGCGCAGGCCGCCGTTGCCGTTCTTCAGCGGTTCGGCCTCACCGTCATCGACCGGGCCGTACACCGCTGCGAGGTCCCGTTCCCGTACGTGCCGGGCCTCCTCAGCTTCCGCGAGATGCCTGCCGTACTCCCGGCGCTCGAAAAGCTCGGCACGACGCCGGACGTGTTCGTGAGCGACAGCCACGGCCTCGCCCATCCGCGCCGGTTTGGTCTGGCCTGCCACCTCGGCGTGCTGCTGGACGTGCCCACGATCGGCGTCGCAAAGTCGATCCTCGTCGGCGAGCCGCAGGGCGAGCTCGACGCCGAGAAAGGCAGCCGCGTGCCGCTCATCGACGACGGCGAGACGGTCGGGACCGTGCTCCGCACACGGACGGACGTGAACCCGGTCTACGTGAGCGTGGGGCACCGCTGCACGCTCGACGACGCGGCGGCCCTGATGCTCGACTGCAGCCCGAAGTACAAAATTCCCGAGCCTACCCGGCAGGCGCACAAGCTGAGTCGGGAGTCGACGTAGCGCTGGCCTTTCCGACACGCCCCTCCAGTCCATGCCTAAAGACCTCGAGATCCGCCGCGCCACCGTCGACGACGCCGAGACCCTCGCTCGCTTCAACGAGGCGATGGCGGAGGAGACCGAAGACAAGACCCTCGACCCCGACACGGTGCGAGCCGGCGTGCGGGCCGTGTTCGACAAGCCCGAACAGGCATTCTACCTCGTCGCAGAGCGCGGCGCGACGATGATCGGCTCTCTCATGATCACTACAGAGTGGAGCGACTGGCGCAACGCGGACTTCTGGTGGATCCAGAGCGTCTACGTGCGCCCCGAGGGGCGGCGAACGGGCGTCTACACGGCCCTCCACCGCGACGTGCAGCGACGGGCCCGCGAGGCATCGGACGTGTGCGGGCTCCGGCTCTACGTGGAGCGGGACAATGCGGCGGCCCAGGCAGCGTACGAGGAACTGGGGATGACCGCGCCGCCGTACCGGATGTACGAGAAGATGCTGTAGAGCTACGCGTCCGATGGGGCGCAGCTCTTCATTTGAAAGGTGGCAGCGGAGGCCCCGTCGCCGCGCTCCTCTCCCTGGGCGAGGGCCACGTACTGGCCAATAAAGGTGACGGCCCGTTCCCCGGCCTCGTTGATCCTGCATTCGAGCTCGAGCCGCGCTCGCCCCCAGCGATCCAGCGTTTCCTGAAACCGCTCCTGGGCGTCCTCGTCCGGGGGTTCACAGACGACCGAGATGTTCTCGTAGACGGGCCGCAGGTATTCGATGTCGCTCTCTTGAATCATCACCTCGACCCGGTGCCGCATGTCTTCCATCGCGTCGTGCATGGTCTCCTGCACGAGCTGGTGCATCATCGCCCAGCCGGTCACCGTGGCGAGCATGCTAAGGCTGCCGCCGAACGCACTGCCCATGTGGTTGGCATTGGGCTGCAACGGGGCGGAGGCCCGCAGGCGCCCCTGCTCGTCTGCGGCGAGTTCAAACTCGAGGTGCTCCGTAATCGGCATCTTCTCGACAATCAGACGCTCCAGTTCGTCGAGCGCGGCTTCCTTGAGCGACGGGCTGGACATGGCGCAAGTCACCTGCGTGGGGAGAATCCTGAGAGCAGAGTTGGATGAACGGACTCCCTTTACGAGCCGAGGTCTGATACGTTCTCTGACGCGCCGCGTCTCCGCGGAAATCGTTGGACGGGCGGTTGGATCGTCCTAGGATGAGTGGAGCCTGATCGTTCCGGCTTCCATTTGGCAAAGCAGAACACGGGTGCACAGCCTAATGGTTCTCGAACTGGATGATCCGTGGACCCTGCGTCGCAGACGGCATCTGCCGTCCGTCTCGATCATGTAGAATGCCCCCTCTGTGTTACGGAGAATCGGAGCCTGCCGAACTCGGTTGAGATCACCTGCTACCTTCCCCATTCGACGCCCCATCATGTCAACCCTCAATCCATTCGTTCGCATCGCCGATCGATACAGGGAGGTCCCTCCTCGCCTCCAGCGCCCGCTCGTTACGAAGGCCGTCGGGGAGGTCATTCCGTTTATCGACACTGCCGAATGCTTTATTGAGGCCTACACGCCGCGCCGCGTGACCGTGCGTCTCGACAATGAGAAGCGCGTGCAGAACCACCTCGGCGGCCTCCACGCCGCTGCGCTCGCGCTCCTGGCCGAAACCGCCTCCGGCCTCGTCGTGGCCCTCAATGTGCCGGACGGCTCGTCGCCGCTGCTGCGCACGATGAACGTCTCGTTCGATCAGTTTGCGCGGGACGCCGTGCAGGCCGAGGCCACCCTCACCGACGACGAATCCGCGCAAATCCGGTCGCGCTCCATCGGCCAGATTGAAGTGGACGTGACTCTCACTGAGCCCGGTGAGGACACGACGCTCGTCTCCGGCACCCTGAAATGGGCGTGGCTGCCGGAGGAGCGGCTCTCGGACGACTCGTGACTCACACGTCCCCTTCCTGCGGACGAAGAAGCAATTCTTCGAGAACCGTGCGATCGGAGAGGTGATAGGCGTCGACGACGGACTGCGCCACGTCTTCCGGGGCCATGAATCGCTCTTTGGGCAGGTCCACGCCTTCCCAGGTGGGCGTGTCGGTCGCCCCCGGGAGCACCGTTGTCACGCGAACGCCTTCGTCCATCGTCTCCTCGCGGACGACGCGTGCCAAGCCGCGAACACCATGCTTGGCGGCGCAGTAGCCGGCGTTGCCCGGATACGCCATGATGGACGCCACCGAGCCCATGAAGAAAAGGTGCCCCGATTCCCGCTCGCGCATCTCGGGGAGGAACGCCTGCGTGACGGCGAAGGCCCCGGTGAGATTGACGTCGATCTGGTCGCGGAAGCCGTCCAGAGTCAACTCCTCGAGCGGTGCGTAGTCGAAAATCCCGGCGTTGTTCACGAGCACGTCCGGCACGCCCCATTCGCCGGTGACCGTCTCAGCCATGTCGGTCACCGCCGCATCGTCGGTCACGTCCGTGGGCACGACGAGCGGCTCGCCGCCGCGCTCCCGGCACGCCTCCGCGACCGTCTCAAGCTTAGAGCGCGTGCGGGCCGCCAGCGCCACCTTCGCTCCATCCCGCTCCGAGAACGCCTCCGCAACGGCCTGCCCGATGCCCTGACTCGCGCCCGTAACAACGACAATCATTTTCGAGTGTCGAATTTCGAGTGTCGAATTCGGGAGGTCACTGCCGAGTCGGAGGTGAGTTCAGGCTATTTCTGGTCGCCTCACCCATTCGCCACTCGGCATTTGCAGCTCGAAATTGTCTACTCGGTGGCGCCAATGAGGCGCATGAACTCGGCGCGGGTGGGATGATTGTTGAACTCGCCGCTCACAGAGCTGGTGGTGGTCGCTGAGTTTTGCTTCTCGGCGCCGCGCATCATCATGCAGAGGTGCTTCGCCTCAATGACCACAGCGGTGCCCAGCGGATCGACGACCTCGTCGATGGCGTCGCGGATCTGGAGGGTGAGGCGCTCCTGCACCTGCAGTCGACGGGCAAAGACCTCCACCATGCGAGGGATTTTGCTGAGGCCCACGATCTCGCCGTCGGGAATGTAGGCCACGTGGGCCTTGCCGTAGAAGGGGAGCATGTGGTGCTCGCAGAGCGAGTAGACCTCAATGTCCTTCACCAGGATCATCTCGTCGTAGGCCTCTTCGAAGACGGCCTGGCGGAGAATTTCCTTTGGGTCGAGGGCATATCCGTGCATCAGGAACTGATAGGCGCGGGCCACCCGCTCCGGAGTCTTGGCCAGTCCCTCGCGATCTGGGTCTTCGCCCAGAATTTCCAGGATGGACTCGATGTGCTCAGCGAGGGCCTCGGAAGTGCGCTCGTCGTAGATGTCGCGCCGCTCGTAGAACTTCGGCGGCATGCCGTCGGGCGCGCCGTTGGTGCGTAGCCCGCTCGAATGAATCTTTTTCTCTGCCATTTTGAAGTCGGGGGACGATGAAAAATACTTGGAGCAAAAGGCATCGCCAATTGCTACTCGCCCCGGTATTCCACAAAGTTGCGGGGGGTTTCGTAAAGTCGCACGCAGTGGAGTTCGCCGGTCGGCAAGGCGTCTTGTAGCTCGTTCCAGATGGCCACGGCAAAATTTTCGGTCGACGGGATGATGTCCTTCATAAACTCCACCTCTTCGTTCAAGTTCTTGTGGTCTACCTCGTCGAGGATGCGGTTGTGGAGCACCTCCTTCAGGTCGCTGAGGTCGACCACGAATCCGGTTTCCGGATCCGGCTCGCCGGCTACCGTCACCTCCAACTCGTAGTTATGCCCATGCCAGTTTGGGTTGTTGCACTTGCCGAAGGTCTTCCGATTCCACGTGTCCGACTTGTCCGGATTGTGGAGCCGGTGGGCGGCGTTGAAGTGGACCTTGCGGGTAACGTAGACCGTAGGCATAAGGCGATTGGGAGCATCTAGGTGGCGGTGTTCCCGCTTGTCTCTATCCGTTGTACAGACCACCCCGGGGTCGTGTTGTTCGGAGTCGACGACTCTTTTGCGTTCTCTCTGAATGAGATCTGCTCCGGCGTTTCCCTCCCTCGCGCCCCGTTTTTACGCCCCTTGTGATTCGTCCGGCGCGTCCGATATATTGGAAATGCGGAAACCGGACTACCTTTGAACGCGGCTGCCCCTTCGGTTCTGTTCACGGACTGCCGACTCGCCCCATGTCCGAGAAAACCATTTTCCAGAAAATCATCGACCGGGAGGTCGACGCCGACATTCTCCACGAGGACGATCGGTGCGTGGCCTTCCGGGACATCAACCCGCAGGCGCCGACGCACATTCTCGTCGTCCCGCGCAAGCCCATCCCGTCGCTCGACGATCTGGATCCGGAGGACAGGGACCTCGTCGGGCACTTGTTCATCGTGGCGCGGGATCTGGCGCAGGAGGAGGGTCTGCGCGACGGATACCGCACGGTCATCAACTGTGGCGACGACGGGGGGCAGTCGGTCTGGCACCTCCACCTCCATCTTCTCGGCGGGCGCCGCATGGACTGGCCTCCAGGATGAGGGCAATTTTGAGTGGCGAGTTTCGAGTGCCGACATAGTGATCGAGGCTCGCTGTTGTCCACCAGTTCGAAATTCGACATTCGCACTTCGCAATTGTGACCACCTTGGGCGTAACCGGGGGCATTGGGAGCGGCAAGACGACCGTCTGCGGCTTTCTGGAAGAGCAGGGAGCCCGGGTCTTCTACGCCGACATCGAGGCAAAGCGGCTCATGCAGGAGGACCCCGACGTGCGGGCCGCCATCGTGGAGGCATTCGGGGAGGAAGTGTGCAAAGAGGACGGGACGCTTGACCGGGCCTCCCTGGCCGACTGGGTGTTTGGCGACGCGGAACAGCTCGAGCGGCTGAACGCCATTGTGCATCCGCGCGTCTTCGAGGCGTTTGAGGCAGCAAAAGAGCGAGCGGCAGAAGAAGAGGTCTCTCTGCTTGTTCACGAGGCAGCGCTCCTCTTCGAAGCGGGCGGGGACGAGCACGTCGATGCGACGGCCGCCGTGGTGGCTCCGGATGCGGATCGCATCGAGTGGGTCACCGAGCGGGACGACGTGACGCCCGAGCAGGTGCAAGCCCGGATGCAACACCAACTCTCCCAGGATGAGCTCCGCTCGCGGGCCGACTACGTCATCGAAAACGATGGGACCCTCAACGATCTGTGGCAGAAGAGCGTGGATCTGTACTGGACGGTTGTCGAAGGGAAATAGCTATTCCGTCTCCCAAAGCACCGTCCGGACCAGCGCCTGCTGGTGCGAGATCGGTTCGGCAAAGCCAAGTTCGGTACGGATCCGGCGCGTGTCGAGCGCCGTCGAGTAGGCCCAGTTGAAGGGCGTGGCGTCGGATTGTGCCTCTTCGGGTCCTGTCCGAATCGTCGTATCGATGCCCGCCACCTCGGCGACGCGTCGCAGCCACGTCGCCTGCGGCAGCGCATCTGGCTCCCCGACGTTGTAGGTACGTCCGGCGGCCACCGGATCGGTCGCCGCCGCAACGATGGCCGCCGCGACATTGGTGACGTACCCGCGCGACCACCGCCACTTCGCCTCCTCCTCACTGAGCACCAGTTCGCCGTCTGCTTCACGCAGACGCGCCAGTGCGTCGCCCACGTGGTGTTCACCGTCGTGAGGCCCGTACACCTTCGGCAGGCGCAGGATGGTGGCGGGCGCGTCCCCTGCCCGTACCCGCTCCTCGACGAGAATTTTGTCGTAGTCGTGGGTGTAGGCAAAGTCGATGTCGGCCCCACGGTATGGATAGCGAGAGGTCCGAAGCGGCACCTCTTCTGAGAGGGGCACCGGATCGGGCGGTACGTCGGACACTCCGCGCAGCCCGTCGTACTGCCGATACACGTCCCCGCTGCTGAGGATGACGAGGCGATCGGTACGGCCAGTGGACACGGTCGTAAGGGCCTCCGCCTGGGCCGCGGTGTACGGAATCACGTCGAGGATCACATCGGGGGCCGTGGCATCGAGCGCATCGCGGAGGGCCTCAGGATCGTCGCGGTCGCCGTGACGGACCGTGGCGGCATCAGGGAGAGTCGGGGTCGTCCGGCCCCGATGAAAGACAGTGACGGTGTGGCCGGCGTCAACGAAGCGCTGGGTAACGGCGCGACCGATGAAGCCGGTACCGCCGATGAGGAAGAGAGTCATGGACAGGATCGAAGGAAAAGAGCCGGTTCATCATCGCAGACGGTTAAAGTTCTGATCCCGCATGTCGTTCGGTTCCAGGTCCGTAGCGATGACCTCCAGGCCGCGACACAGTCACCAGCAGGGACGCGGATGGGGTACTTCAGGTTAATCTGGAGCAGTTCGTCATCCAAAAACTTTTGCCTTGAAATCGAAAAGCTAATACGATACCTTATACAGAGCTATTATTCGACCCGACAGTTCGTGTGATCGAAGTAATTGAGGTGCATCAGCTCAGAATTGGGGGTACTTAGGTGAAGGGGCGAAGATGTCTTGTGCCCGTGGTGGCTTCATGAGGACAGGCTAGTCAGAGGGGGTTCTCGGATGGCAGCCCACAGGGGCAACTAGTTTCGACAAGCGTATCAGTCCTCTAGGTGCCCTTTTTCCCACCGGACCTCAGCCCTTGACTGGGGAAGCCGTTGCAGGAGAGCGGTACTGAGATCGCAGAAGAAGATTGGTCCCGATCTTGCAAGGGGATTCCTGGCACTGAATTTTCGAAGCCGACGGAGTGTGATGAGCAAGGATACGAGACAACTCTCCGCCGTTTTACACGAATTGAAGAACCCCATTCTGGCAATTGAGCGTCTGTCTGACATTCTGCTCGAAAAGGAGAAGCTATCCAGCGACGCCAGGCGCAAAGTTGAACTAATCCGTATGTCGGCGGAGGAGGCGTCCGGCTATCTTGAGGAGTTTGAGTTTTCCTCTCCACCGGTCCTTTCTGATAATTTCACGTTTGAGCCGGTAGATGTCACGGCACTGGCCGAGCAAGTGGTTGAAAGCTTTCAACCGCACGCTGAGTATAAAGGTCAGCGCCTACGCAGCGCAGACATTGCCGAGGAGGCCATGGTGATCGGAGACGAGGTTCGGCTTCTGGAGGCCATGAAGAATCTTGTCAACAATGCTCTCAAGTACTCCCCTCACGGGGAGACTGTAGAAGTCCGAGTGACTCGATCCGAGGAGGAAGTCTGCTTTTCAGTGTCCGACAACGGCCCCGGGCTGGACGAGGATGATTTGGATCACTTGTTCAAACCGTTCCAGCGTCTCACTCATCAGCCAACGGACGGGGAGGTCTCCCTGGGACTGGGGCTCTACCTCGTGAAGCAGATCGTCAGTCGACACGATGGAAACGTTGATGTCGAAACAGCAAAAGGCGAAGGCAGCACCTTCACACTCGTCTTCCCGGCGGCCCGAGCATCGTCGGGCGGTGAATAAATGTTCGTCGCAGCAATTTCCACGTTCTGCTGATTACACGTAGTGCCCTCTGTCGATCGTGGTTCTTGGCGTGAAAAGAGGTCAAGGTTCTCCCGGGCAGGTCGTTTCGTCCCGTAAGTCAAAGGTAACACTGTTCTTGGAACTCTATGGCTCTTGGCCGTAGCTCTTGGGCATGATCACGATCTAGGGGGCTCCCTCTGCGTCGTCCGTTTCATTGCAACCGTTCTTCCGCATGTCGCCCCAGTCTACCGATCACATCCGGACTTTTCTCGTCGACGATCATCCAGCGATCCTGGAGGCCGTCCGCAACCGTATCGATGAAACCCTCGACATCGAGGTTTGCGGGACGGCCACCGTTTCGGAGAAGGCCTTCCGCCAGATTGAGGAGCTCGAACCGGATACGGCCGTCATCGACATTTCTTTGGAAGATGCTCATGGCCTGGATCTCGTTCAGAATCTCCAGTCGCAGTGTCCGGAGGTGCAGATTGTAGTTTACTCGATGTACGACGAGATGGTCTACGCTGAGCGGGCCATTCAGGCCGGGGCTTCCGGCTACTTGATGAAGGACCAACCCACCGAGGAGCTAATCGAGGCGATCCGGGTGGTAGACCAGGGAGAGGTGTTTTTAAGTCGGGACATGGCTTCGCAGATCTTGAACAAGGTTGCCCGGGGCGAGTCCTCCGAGCCGAGCTTCCCGATCGAGGAATTTACCGACCGAGAGCTGGCCGTTTTTCAGATGTTGGGAGAAGGCTGCAGCATTGAAGAGATTCAGGACCGGCTCAACCTGGCGCGAAAGACGGTGGAAACCTATCGCCGCCGCGCCAAGGAAAAACTGGGATTCGAGTCGGTGTCGAAGCTCCTGCAGTTTGCAGTGCAATGGGCTTCTGCACCAGGGGCAGGAAAGAGGGTATCAGGGTCTCCCGAAGGGGATTCCGAGTCGGTCACTGAAGAGGAGGGCTTCGAGGAGGAGGTCGGAGAGAAAGAGAATAGTGAAGAGGGGAACACCGAATAGCGGCTGTGCGAAAGAAACTTAAGCATTCGGATCAATCACCGGGTCCGGTGAGCTCAGAGTCGTCTTTCTGAGTACGAGTGGAGAAGGGCGCTCCTCTACCCGGCGATGAGCTGCCGACTAAGAATGGTCGCTCTTGTGTGGGCTTCCGCACAGACTCAAGAAAAGACCTCGAAGGTCTGCATCTCGCTGCAAAAATGAAAATAGACCTTCGAGGCCTTACCGCGCATTGTTCTGCTTAATTAGGAGGCTTGGATCTTCTCCATAGCTCAAGTGCATGTTCACGCTGCACCGCCTCCTACGCGGCCCCGAGGTAAGATTTTGGATGAGGGTCCTGGCGCTTGGTGGGTCCTTCATGCTCCGGCAGCCCACAGAAGGCTGCGCCGTTTCTCTACCATGTGCCTGCGCCGATGTGGTAGAATATCTCTCATCTCACCACCGTACTTATGAGGCGTATTGGTGGTAACTCCCTGAGGAGAGGAGATATATTCGTATTTTCCACGAGATTTCGATATCGCCAATCATTCCAACTCCAGGCGAATGAGCTCCGAAGCAATCAGCGAGAAGACGCAAGTCTTCGTCGTCGACAAGCATCCTGCCATCCGGGAGGTATTGAGGTCGAAGATCGAAGACCATCCTGAGATGCAAATGCGGGGAGATTCCGCGAGTTCAAGTGATGCATTGTCTCTCATCGAGCAGCACACCCCTGACGTGGTGGTGCTCGAAATTTCGCTGGGAGAGGCAGATGGGCTCGCTCTTATCCAGGAAATTCGCTCTCAGGTTCCAGAGGTGCGAATCCTCGTCTTTTCGAAGTACGATGAGGACCTGTACGCGGAGCGTGCCATCGAGGCTGGAGCCTCCGGGTACATCATGAAGACCGAGTCCACCGACGAAGTTATCCGAGCAATTGAGCTCGTCAGCCAGGGCCAAGTCTTCTTGAGTCGACACGTTGCGTCGCGAATCCTAAGTAGATTGGTCCGGGGCGGAGGCGACACCGAGACCTCCCCTCTGGAGAAGCTCACCGATCGGGAGTTAACGGTCTTCCGGAAGATTGGGGAAGGACACAGCGTCCGCCAGATTGCCGACCAACTCGATTTAAATCGGAAGACCATTGAAACGTACCGGCGGCGGGCGAAGGAGAAACTTGGGCACGAAACGGTAGAGGCTCTCCTGCGGCATGCCGTGCAGTGGGTAGAGCAGGGAGCGCGCGATCGAGTAGATGCGGAATAGTTCATTTCCCTAAATTCCTTCCGCTCTTCTGCAGAGTGCTGCTGGTTTTCGGGAGACCTCGGATTGCTCTGCCTATTTCCACAGGAGAGTGATCCCTCTAAGGATCTCGTTTGGAGTT
>CAZBIB010000022.1:12630-21383 GCA_964491575.1 uncultured Salinivenus sp.
TTGCTCTGCCTATTTCCACAGGAGAGTGATCCCTCTAAGGATCTCGTTTGGAGTTGAGTATGTCTGTTTGACCACATCTGTGCAGGGACTCTCCCGAGAGGCGAAGACGAGTGCGGTTCAACTCAGACGTTCGGCGCAAGGGAGGAAAGATTTACCAGTTCGCTTCGAAATGTAAGATTGTGGGACGGAGGACGAGAGAGTCAGAGGTCATTTTGCGCTCCAGGCCTCTGACAGCCCTCCTAGCAGCTTCTCTGGGGGGCAGCAAGTATCTCCCTAGGCTTCGTGGCGTTGCGGAACGGTGATTGTGTACGTAGAGAGGTGGTGACTCGCTCAGCACCTCCTCGTTCTCCATCGTTCCGCGCCAATGTTTTCGCTCAGTCAGTACATCCTCATCGGCCTCGTCGGCTCGGTCTACGTCGTAGGCGCTGCCATTTTGCTCACAGGGGGAGCGTTTCTGCGAAACTGTCGTCTGCCCATTTTGGACACGGATGGAGAACAGACCGCCACGTCCGGTGCGGTCGAGGAGCTTCCTTACTTCTTCCCCGCCCTGGAGAAAGGGAGGGTTGGTAGCAGGGTCTCCACCGATCCTCTTTCGCCAGTGGGAGGGGAGACGATGAGAGCTTCACACGGCGATCTCTCCACTGATCGTCGGGCTGTCGAGCACGGGAGCGAAAATGCAGAATCGAATCTCCTGACATCTCCCATTTGTCTGAACTGATGTGACCATTTTTGACAGGGACACGTGTGCTGAGCTGGCAGTTGAGAGGACGATTTCTGCCAGAAGAAAGGGGTGAGAAGTAACGACGACCCCGAAACAAGTCACGCATAGAAGTCATGTTAAGGTTTTCCCTGTCTGGCGCGCAGGAAGCTTTTTCGTCTCAACGCAAACTTGCGCATCCCCAACCGGCACCAGTTTCCGGGGCAAAGAGCGTTCTGGGTCCTAAGAATCTTGCTGCAGGTGGTTGGTGAACAGAGGGTCCTGCTTTGCATCACATCCAGTTGGGCTCCATTGTTGGAATGCCTTGCAGAGCATCCGTTCCGCTCTAGGTGGAACAGGGTATAGGTCATTAGGAGCGTCCGTTGTAGGAGTCATTCCTCCAAAGGATTAGGTTCTGCTGTCCGGATGATGACGATTTGACGCGGAAGCACGCTGACAATTCTGGTCGGGTGTTGCCTTATACTCTAAGGATCCCCTCATAAATTGGTGATAGCCCCTGCTCGCTCCCTTTGTTTGAAAACAGTTTTGGTAGATGCGTCGTTTATTACTCCAATTGCCTGTTGTGTAGAAACCACAGTTTCTCAGGTGTTAGTGGACCGCTGAGCGTTCCGTCGCTCCGGGTCTGTACCGTTTTGAGCCAGGGTGACGGCAGATCTACTACATTCAGTGTATCGGCATGACGCGCCCCCGGCGTTGCTGGGGCTCGATGTGAGGTCGGGATCCACGGTGACGTGCCCTGTCTTTTGTGATAAATAAAAACAAATGTTATGGCTCATCTTCAGCGGCGAGACCCAGAAAATAACGGTCAAGGAGATATCGTTCGTTCGTGGGATGCGGGGAGCAACGGTTTCCCGGGTCCTTCTCAGAGCTCTCAGAGCTTCAATAAGCAGGCAGAACGGGTTCTCGACCTTCTTCGGCGCCGGAAGTGGCTCATCATTCTGACGTGTCTCGCCGTAGTGGCGGGAGCTGCGGTGTACACGTACACGCAGGTGCCCGTTTACAGCACGAGCAGCCTCGTGCTCGTGGATAAGGACGAGCAGTCTGCTTCCGCCACTGGAGTCGGATCCGGAAGTCAGGGAGTGGGGTTGTTGCCGAGTGGTGGGAGTTCGCTCGAGAATGAACTGATTTTCCTGCGGAACTCGCAGTCCCTGCGAACAAGGGTCGCTAAGCGGCTTATCGAGCAGGGAGAGGCGAGACGCGTCCTGAAGTCAAAGGGGACCTCACCGATTGGAAAGCTCAGTAAACAGGTCTTGCCTTCGGCAACATGGCTTTCCGGGGGCGCAAGCGGGTCTCGGTCGGACAGCGATTCGACCTCTTCATCGAGTGCAGACAGCGAAAGCATCTCCGCTGCCTCTGTTGCGTCGGCGCTCGCGGGTCACGTAGGATTTGGCCGTGCCAGTGAAAAGACGAATGTAATCCAGATTACCGCTCAGGATGAGGATCCGGAGGTTGCGAGGCTGTTGGCCGACCTGTACACGGAGGAGTACATCGAGCTCACGAGAGAGTCTAGCCGGGCAAGAGTAACAGCATCCAAGAAGTTTTTGCAGAAACGAGCCCGAGAACTGGAGCAGGAACTTGAGGGAATAGAAGCGAAGATTCAGCAATACCAGCGCAGAGAGGACGCGATAAGTCTTGGCCAAAAGGAGGGATCGCTGGCAAGCCGAATTGCCAACACGGAAACGCAAATGGAGCAGGCTCGGATCGAGCTGAAGATGGAGAGAGCCCACCTGAAATCGTTGCAGGAGGAGCTCAATTCCATCAGTCCCGATCAGTTGTCGGAGCGAATGGCGTCGACCGTCCAGGCGGAAATTGAGGCGCTGCAATCGAAAATCGCCAAGCTCGAGTTGTCAAAACAGGAGCTTCAGCTTCAAGCCGGGAGGCGGACCGCTGCCGACAGCGCGCAGGTGGCCCAGATTGACCGGCGGATCCAAAAGCTGCGTTCCCGGATTTCCCGGCTTTCGGACAAGCACGTGAACGAGCTCATGGACGGAGGCTATAGCCCCGAACAGGGATCCCAGCGCGTCGAGGAATTGAAGCGCAGGATTGCGGAAAAGAGGATCAAGATTACAGGTCTCGAGTCCCGCATTGACGTATTGTCGGGGCGGTTGCAAGAGTCCGAGCAGGAGCTGAATGCGATTCCCGAGAAAACGATGGAGCTCGCCCAGCTTAGGCGGGAGCAAAAGTACACGGAGGAGATGTACGGGTATGTGACGAAGCAGCTCCAACAGGCGCGCGTCAGGGAGAAGTCCGAACTGGGCTACGCCACCAACATCGCTGAGGCAAGCGTTCCGGGTGCTCCAGTCCGCCCCCGTCCTCAGCGAAACCTGATTTTGGGCTTAATTCTGGGTCTGCTTGGAGGGGCTGGACTGGCCCTAGTGCGCGACCAAATGGATAACCGCATCTACAAGCCCGACCAGGTCCGCGAGATGGGATACCACGAGGTTGGGGTAATCCCGAATCTAACGCCGCTCGTTGAAGATCAGCTCGACGGCCAGGCGACGGTGGAATGGGACGGACGCCGGCTGGAGTCGAGTCTGGTTTCGGTGCTAGAGCCCTATTCCGCAGCCGCGGAGGCCTACCGAAAGGTGTGGACGAACCTCCAGCTCGGTCGGCCCGACGAGAAAAGCACCTCGATTCTCATCACGAGTCCGGGCAGTGGGGACGGAAAATCCCTCACAGCGTCAAACCTGGCGATTGTAGTCGCTCAGGCGGGACACTCTACGCTCCTAATCGACGGAGACTTGCGTCGTCCGAGGCTGCACGAGATCTTTGACATCTCTCGGACCCCTGGACTTACGGAGTCTTTGCAGGGTGACCTCCAAGAGTATACGATGAAGAGGCCCCTGCTCGACAACCTCTGCGTGTTGCCTGCGGGGACGGAGGTGGAAAATCCCGCTAAGGTCCTTGGCTCCTCGCGGTTCCGCGACTTTCTGGACCAGGCCCATCAGCACTTCGACCATATTATTGTGGACTCCTCGCCCGTACTTGCGACGGCAGATGGTCCGCTTCTCTCGGACCTGTGCGACACAACCCTCTGCGTAGTGCGAGCGGGCACGACGACTGAGGCCGAGTTGGACCACGCCATTGAGGTGCTCGATGGCGTGGGGGCGAACACGGCCGGCGTGGTGTTCAATGGCTTTGACATCTCCATGGCCTACGGTTACAAATATCGCTACCGACACTACGGCCAGTACGGTCCCTACGACCAGTACCGGTCGCTTCCGGAAGAGGCATCAGCGTAGGGAGGATTTTGCAGTAAGACATCCCGCTGGGACAACGCGGGCAGTCACACTGTTCATTGATCGACCCTCAAATAAATACCGTTCACATGGGTGACGTACGCTTTCATTACGCTGCAGGACTCACCCTGTGCTTGATGCTAATTGTAGGACCGGCGTGGGCACAGGGTGTTGGAGGCCGCGAGGCGGGAGGGACGGCTTACTACACATTTGCCCGGCCCGGCCAGAACACCATCGAGGTGCTTGTCCTTGGGGGGCAGGCGGGCATATATCAGATCGGAGAAAATATCAATCTGGGGCAGCTCGTGGCTCTCGCCGGGGGTGGCGGAAGAGGGGGGCGCCGCACAAAGGTGAGGATATACCTCTTCCGAATCGAAAATGGGGAGCGGAGAAAGGTGCTTGAGGAGGGGATCGGTGATTTTGTCGAGCGTTCACAGTATCCGTCGTTGCAGGAAGGGGATGTGGTTCGGATCGAAACCCGTCAAAAATTTACTTGGCGTGAGATATTGCAAGTTTCAACTACCGCTCTCTCCCTTGCCATAACGATCTTGACTCTCTTTGACATTAGGGTATAGTTCCTGCCCCCGCACAAGGAATTTTTGAGCGCACAGCGTCAAACGCAAGTGTGCGGGAAAGGAGCGAGGAGGGCCAGTCGATCGAATAAGGAGGGAGCGTCTTGTCTGGGTTTCCCCTGTCACGTCCAATCCGAAGGGGTGAGAGGTCTAAAATTATGCCCAATGGGACTGACGTGGCGGAGCCGTATCAAATCGAATCATTTCTCATTATAGCAACAAGCTGGTTCGCTCCGGAACGTAGGTTGTAAGGTGGAGCAGAACCGAGCTGCAGCTACGTGAGCACTGCGGACAAGATCTGGAATAGCACCGATAACGCCAATGGAAAAAGATACGGATCCCGAACTGCACACCATCGCCACGAACGGCGTCGCAGCCGACGCTCAACTCCTCCCGTCCAAGCTCTGCCGGAAGGAGGCCTGCATCGGCATCGTTGGTCTCGGGTATGTGGGGCTGCCCCTCGCTGTAGAGTTCGCCGACAGCGGATTTCGTACAATTGGGTTCGACGTCGACCCGGATCGGGTAGAACGCCTCAATACTGGTGAAAACTGGAACGATGACGTGGACGATGCCACGGTCCGGGGTGTGGTCGAGGAAGAAATGCTCTCGGCTGAGACGGACTTTGACCGAGCCGGAGAGGTGGACGTGTTTTTTGTGTGCGTCCCGACACCACTTGACGAACACAAGCAGCCCGACACCTCCTATATCGAGTCTGCCACTCGGTCCATTGCCGAGCACCTCCAGCCCGGCCAGCTCGTCGTTCTGAAGAGCACGACCTATCCCGGGACGACGGAGGAAGTCATGCAGCCGATCCTGGAGGAAGCAGCGGCAGAGAAAGGCCTGAAGTGTGGGCGCGATTACTTCCTGGCGTTCAGCCCCGAGCGCATCGACCCGGGCAATGACGAGTACACCACTGCCAACACCCCAATTGTCGTAGGCGGCATCACGGAGACCGGAACCGAGATTGCGGAGCTGGCCCTTCAGCAGATCGTCGGGCAGGTCCATTCGGTGTCCAGTCCGAAGGTCGCCGAGATGGAAAAGCTGCTGGAGAACATCTTCCGCTCGGTCAACATCGCGCTGGTAAACGAGCTCGCCCAGCTCTGCGACCGGATGGGAGATGTCTCGATGTGGGAAGTGATCGACGCAGCGGCGACGAAGCCGTTCGGCTTTATGCCGTTCTACCCCGGCCCTGGTCTCGGCGGGCACTGCATCCCCGTCGATCCGCACTATCTCTCGTGGCTGGCGCGGCGACACGACTTCGAGACGAGCTTCATTACCCTCTCGGCGCAGGTCAACGAGCGGATGCCGTTCTACGTCGCAGACGCAGTCGTGGAGGCCATTGCGGAGCAGCCTGTCCGCCTTCAGGACGCAAGTGTGCTCGTCCTGGGCGTCGCCTTCAAGAAAAATGTCGACGACACGCGGCACGCACCGGCCCGCACGGTGATCCGCCTTCTGCGCGAGAAGGGGATCGAACAGATCCAGTTTGCAGATCCGCACGTGGAGCGGCTCAGCGTGGACACCGAGCCGGACGGTTCGATGGAGGTACCTCGCGTGGACGTGACCGAAGAGGTCCTTGAAGCCCATGATGTGGCCGTGCTTCTGACCGATCACGATGACTTTCCGTACGAGACCATCAGCGACCATCTCCCCACGATCATCGATGCCCGGAATGGCTTCGAGAATGTGAGAGAGGAGGAGAATGTATGGCTACTGGGAGGAGGGGAGACCGGAAAAGGCAGGCGGGCAGGTACGCAAACATGACAATGAGCACGGGCAGTCCCGCGCTCGCCAAGGGCCTGGGCACAGAGCCAATTGAGAATCGAATCGAAGCGCAACGCACACATGATTGAGAAAATTAACAAGCTCCGGCCGTTGTTTAGCCAGAAAGATAAGCTCCAGTACGCAGGTCTGCTTGCGATGATGGGCGTTGGGGCCGTGCTGGAGATGATTGGTATCGGAGCCGTTCCGGCGTTTATCTCGACGCTCGCCGCACCGGAAAAAGTGCGAGACTTTCCCGGTGCGGAGCCAGTGCTCAATACGTTGGGGATTACGACAGGGAGAGAGTTGGTCATCTGGGGAGCCATTGGATTCATCTTTATCTTCACAGTCCGGGCGGGGTACCTGATCTTGCTCAAATACGTTCGGATCCGCCTGACCGAGCGTCATCGCGTTCGTCTAGGCCGCCTTCTATTCACGAAGTACATGCAGGCCCCCTATGAATTTCACCTCGGGCGGAATACGGCCGAGCTGTTGCGCAACGTGAATTCGGAGACGAAAAACATTATCTCGGGGGTCATCAATCCGGTTCTGAAACTCATCCTGAATAGCATGATGACGCTCTGTATCACGGCCCTGCTCGTCGCCACGACGCCCTGGGCCGCACTGGGAGCTGTTGTCGGTGTGGGAGGCGGCGGATGGTTGTTTCTTCGGACCGTACAGGAAAAGATGGGCAAGTACGGGAAAAAGGCTCGTACAGAACGAAAGAAGGCCATCCAGGCCGTCAATCAGGGCCTAGGGGGCTTCCGGGACGCTCGGGTGATCGGAGTGGAAAAGTCACTCATCGACGACTTTTACCACAGCATTGCCCGGTTCGCAAAACTGGAGCGATACAAAAAGTTCATCAGTGGAATTGGGAATCCCTTGCTCGAATACATTGCCGTCTTGGGGCTGATGCTCCTGATACTTGTGATGGTTCTAGTTGGCACCAACCTCACCGCGATGGTCCCGCTGCTGGGCCTCTTCGGGGCCGCCATCGTGCGGCTGCGGGCTACCATCGGAGCGATTACGAATACGCTCAACACGCTCCAGTACAATATGGCCTCGGTCGATGTGGTTGTCGGAGATCTCCGCACTCTCGACGAACTCACCCACAACGCTGGGGCCCTCCCGGACGCGGAGCAACGAAATGGAGTTACGTCGGAAACGGATCTCTCATTTGAACAGTCACTTCGGTTCGAGGGGATCACATACGCCTATCCGAATGCCAGCGAACCCGCCCTCCGAGACATCGACCTTTCGATCGAACCGGGGCAGTCCGTGGGACTGGTTGGGGCAACCGGCTCCGGGAAGACGACCCTTGTCAACGTCCTCCTTGGACTTCTGGAGCCACAGGAGGGGCGCATTCTCGCGGACGGCGTGGACGTGCACACCGACCTGCGGGCGTGGCAGAACCATCTGGGCTACATTCCGCAGTCCATCTACCTGTTGGACGATACGATTCGTCGGAACGTCGCGTTCGGAGTTCCCGAAGACGAAATCGACGACGAAAAGGTGTGGGAGGCGCTCTACGCAGCTCAGGTAGGGACCTTCATCATGGATGAACTCACGAACGGAATCGAGACGACCGTCGGAGAAGATGGGGTGCGTCTCTCCGGGGGGCAGCGCCAGCGAGTGGGTCTGGCGCGAGCCATTTATCACAACCCGGACGTGCTCGTGATGGACGAGGCCACCTCCGACCTCGACAATGAAACGGAAAGCCGAGTGATGGGGACTCTCAACGACCTGAAAGCCGACCGGACGTTTATCACAATTGCTCACCGCCTGAGTACGGTGCGGGACTGCGACCGGCTCTTTTTCCTCAAGCAGGGACGCATCAAAGCACGTGGCACCTTCGAGGAACTCTGCGCGGCCCGCGAAGACTTCCGTCAGATGGCACGAGTGGCGTAGAGGGGAGCCACTGACGTGCAGCGGAGGCTGGTCCAAGTCCCATAGAGATTTCAATTACGATTGAGGGTTAAATCGTCGAATTAGTCTGAGCCGGTGCTGTGGACAATTCGTTTTTCATACAAGTACGGTTCAGCGTGTCCTTACGGCCTGTAACCGGCGATTCGGCTCGGTCCTTAATTCGGCATTTCTATTGGAATTTGCTCATTCACGCGTTCGGTCGGCTCGCTGCCGCAATGCTACTGCTCGCCTTCGACTCCTGATTCGTAGGGTGCAACGAGAGAATCCAGAAGTTCTATCATCGGCTCCTGAACAAAGGAAAGGAAGTCAGGGTCATCCTGGTCACAGCGGTCCGGGAGCTTCTGTTCATCTTGAAAAGGATGCTAAGGGGTCAGGTACTGTGGCAGCCGAATCATTCCCGCTACCAATTGACATTTCTGACTGTTGCTGAGGTAGGAAAGCGAGTCAAGACGGACCAGAAGATAGGGTCTTTATGAAAGGGAACTGTCCTCGCATATTTATTTTCTCCAGGCAGACTCATCCTATCACTGCCGCAAGGCT
>CAZBIB010000023.1:0-20947 GCA_964491575.1 uncultured Salinivenus sp.
CAGAACCAGATCGACATCAGTACGGTCGAAGGAGAGCAGGTTCTCACCCAGAATCCCGAGTACCAGTAAACGGGCTGTGTAATCGGTGTAGGACCGTTGTCCGTCCGTTCAGCCCTCTCCCCCCGGTCGGAGAGGGCTGTCTTTATGGCCCGTTTCGGTCGGGCCTCCCCGAACGATTCCCTTGGTTCCCCTCCGCGTTTGAATGTCGTCCTCTTCGCGTCGTGCCTTCCTGAAACAGTGCGCAGCCGTTGCGGGTGGACTGGCCGTTCCGTGGACTGCAACGGGGGCATCGTCCCGGCCACAGACCGTCGAGGTGACCGGTCGGGTTGCGAGTGAGGGCGCGGGCCTCCGTGGGGTGCCGGTCACGGATGGCGAGACGGTCGTGCAGACCGACGCCGACGGGCGGTTTCGACTCGCGGCCTCGGCGCGCCGGCCGTTCGTGTATCTGTCCGTGCCGGCCGGCTACCAGATGCCGCAGCATGAGACGGGCACGGCTCGGTTCTATCGACCCATCGAGCCGGGGAATGGCGATGCCGTCGAGGCGAACTTCGACCTCCAGCCAATCGAGCGCGACGATGAGCAGCATGCCTTCCTGGTCCTGGCCGATCCGCAGACGGGAATCGAGGCCGAGGTGGAGGAATTTCAGCGTCGGACGGTGCCGGACGTGCGGCAGACGGTACGCGATCTCGGCAACCAGCCCGTGTTTGGCATTGGGGCAGGCGATCTCGTGTTCGACAATCTGTCTTTGTTTTCGGGCTATGAGGCTGCCGTCCGGCAGATGGGCATCCCGTTCATGCAGGTGGCGGGGAACCACGACCTCAACTTTGACGCCCCCGACGACCATGGGGCTACGGCCACCTTCCGCGATCACTTTGGGCCGGAGTACTATTCATTCGACCGTGGAGGCGTCCACTACGTCGTGCTCGACGATGTCTTCTGGCCGGGCAGCGACGGCTTCGGCAGCGACAACGACGATTACCTCGGCCACATCGACACCGCGCAGCTCGCGTGGCTGGAGCAGGACCTCGCCCTCGTGGACGACGGACGGACGGTCATTGTATTCACGCACATTCCGCCCCTCAGCACGGCCTATCGGCGATCTGGCAACTCCAGCCCTCCGGTCGGAGGAATGATCCTCAATCGTCAGGCGATGTACGATCTGCTGGCGCCCTATGAGGCACACATTGTCTCCGGCCACACGCACGAAAACGAACACCGGTACGCCTCCGGGAGACATGAGCATGTGGTCGGGACGGTCTGTGGCGCGTGGTGGACCGGGCCCATCTGTCACGACGGCACGCCCCGAGGGTACGCCGTCTACGAGGTGGAGGGGGAGTCCGTGCAGTGGCGATACAAGAGCACCGGCCACGACGCCGACCACCAGATGCGTCTTTACCCCGCCGGGGCGGACCCCACGGCGCCCGACGAGTTCATCGCCAACGTCTGGAATGCCGATCCGGAGTGGTCAGTGGTGTGGTACGAGGACGGCATCCAGACCGGCCGCATGGCCCGTCGGGTGGGGACCGATCCGATGAGCAAGAGGCTCTACGAAGGGCCGGACAAGCCTGAGAAAAATAGCTGGGCTGATCCGCGTCCCACTGGACACTTGTTCTATGCGCCGTTCAATCCGGAGGCGAACCGGATCCGGGTCGAAGCCACCGATCGATTCGGTCGCACGTACTCGGAGAGGCTTGCCTCCGCGGCGGGCTGAGGACTACATTGTCCGTCGGGCTTCCATGCACTCGTTCCATCGTTCGCGAACGTCTCGATGTCTGGTCTGTCGTTTCCACGCTCGCTCGCATTTCTTCTCGGGATCGTTGTTGCCACTGCAGCGCTCTGTCCTCGGACGGTCTCTGCACAACCTGATGCTGAGGCGCCCGAGAATGTGATCTTCATCTTCAGCGACGATCACCGCTACGACTACATGGGCTTCCACGAGCGGGCGCCCGACTTTCTGGAAACCCCCAATCTCGACCGGATGCGGAAGGAGGGAGCGCACATCGCCAACGCATTCGTGGGCACCAGCCTCTGCTCGCCGAGCCGGGCGTCCATTCTGACGGGACAGTACGCGCACCGGCACGGAGTTGTGGACAACCAGCGGAGGGTGCCCGACACCACGCATTTTTTCCCGGAGACCCTTCAGCAGAACGGCTACCAGACCGCGTTCTTTGGGAAGTGGCACATGGGACGCGCCTCGGCGGAGCCGCGGCGCGGGTTCGACCAGTGGGCAAGCTTTCGGGGGCAGGGAGACTACTTTGACCCGACCCTCAACATCAACGGAAAGCAGCAGCAGTTTGAGGGCTACAACGCAAGCATCGTCACGGATCAGGCCCTCCAGTGGCTCAAAAGCCGGCAGAGCGAGGAGCCCTTTTTCATGTACCTCTCCCACAAAAATGTGCACAGCCCCTTCCGCCCCCATCCCAAGGACGAGGGCCGGTACGACGATGAGGAGATGCCGCATCCCCAGTCGATGAAGAACATTCGGCAGAACTATCTGATGAAGCCTGACTGGGTGGAGGAGCAGCGGTACGGATGGCACGGCGTGGAGCACATGTACCACCAGGGGATGGAATCCTTCAATCGACGGCTTCGCAACTACTGCGAAGCGCTCTACTCGATGGATCGAGAAATTGGGCGCGTGCTCGACTATCTGGAGAAGAGTGACCTGGCCGAAAACACGCTCGTCATCTACATGGGCGACAACGGCTTCATGTGGGGCGAGCACGGCCTCATCGACAAGCGCCAGATGTACGCGCCGTCCGTTCGGGTGCCCATGCTGGCGTGGTCGCCCGGATTCATCGACGAGGGTCGCACGATCGACCAGATGGTGCAGAACATCGACGTGGCCCCCACGATGCTGGACTTTGCAAATGCCGAGCCGGTCAACAAGATCGATGGTCGTTCCTTCTTGCCTCTGCTGGCCGGCGAAAATGTCGACTGGCGCGACTCGATCATCTACGAGTACTACTGGGAGTACAATTTCCCGCACACCCCCACCATGTTCGGCATCCGGACCGATCGCTGGAAGTATGTCTTCTACTACGGCCTCTGGGACCTGAATGAGCTCTACAACGTCCAGAGGGATCCCCAAGAGATGCACAATCTGGTCGAGGTCCGATCGGAGCTGGCCGACAGCCTGCGGAACGAGCTCTTTGATCGGCTGGAGGCGACCGGTGGGCTTCAGATTCCGCTGAAGCGACCGCGCGGTCCGCAGTTCGACGAACGGAAGCTTCCGGACGGAGCCTCTGCGCAGTGATGAAGCGGGACGCCCCCAATTCTTGGGTTGAGCAAAGATCGACAATCCATTGTATCTAGAAGGATAAGACTGACATCGTGCCAAACATACAGCAATCGAGCAAGACCTGGGATGTGTGCATCGTCGGCTCGGGAGCCGGAGGAGGGATGGCCGCGAAGGTGCTGGCGGAAGCGGGTGCTGAGGTGCTTCTGCTAGAAGCCGGGCCGGAGTGGTACGCGGGGGAAGACGGGCACATGTTCACCTGGAACTACGAGTCGCCCCGCCGCGGAGCCGCGACCACGAAGCGCCCCTTCGGAGAGTTTGACGCCTGCATTGGGGGATGGGACATCGACGGGGAGCCCTACACGACGGCGGAGGGCACCGAATGGGACTGGTTCCGGGCCCGCATGCTGGGGGGGCGCACGAATCACTGGGGCCGCATCTCTCTCCGCTTTGGGCCGGACGACTTTCGAGGCGGTCCAAACGGAGGCGACTGGCCCATCAGCTACGAGGACGTGAAGCCGTACTACGACCGGGTGGACGATCTCATCGGGGTGTCCGGCCCGAAAGGGAAGGCTCTCCCGAATGCGCCCCACGGCAACTTTTTGCCGCCGCTTGAGCCTCATTGTTACGAGAAGGTCATTGGGGCGGGAGCCGAGTCGCTGGGCATTCCCGTCACTCCGGTGCCGCTGTCGGTCCTTACGGAGAACCACAATGGACGAGCGGCCTGCCACTACTGCGGCCAGTGCGGGCGAGGCTGTTCCACCCACTCCAACTTCGCCTCGGGGCCGGTGCTCATTCAGCCCGCCCTCCAGACGGACAACCTGACGCTCCGAACAAACGCGATGGTGCGGGCCGTGACGACCGATGCGGAGGGCCGGGCCACAGGTGTTTCTTTCGTCGACACGACGACGCAGAGCGAGCACAAGGTGAAGGCCGATGTCGTGGTTCTTGCGGCCAGTGCGTGCGAGACGGCCCGTCTGCTGCTCAACTCGAAATCTCGGCAGCATCCGAATGGGCTGGCCAACTCCAGCGATGCCGTCGGCAAGTACCTGATGGATTCGACCGGGGCGGACATCGCGGGCTTCTTTCCCCGCCTCATGAACAGTCCCGACCACAACTGCGACGGGGCGAGCGCCCTCCACAGCTACATTCCGTGGTGGCTCCACGACCAGCAGGACCAGCTGGACTTCCCGAGCGGCTATCACTTCGAAATCTATGGGGGACGCGGCATGCCGGGCTATGGATATGGGGCGGGCATCCAGAACATCAACCAGCACTTCCCGGACGGAGAGGCGCAGAAGAAGGGAGGCGGCGGCTACGGCAAGCAGCTGAAAGAGGATTACCGCCGAGCCTTTGGGACCACCGTGGGGTTTGCGGGCCGTGGAGGCACAGTTCCCCGAGAGGACAATTACTGCGAAATCGATCCGAACACGGTCGATGAGTACGGCATTCCCGTTCTTCGCTTTAACGTGACGTGGAGCGATGCCGAAATTCAACAAACTCGCCACATGCAGGAGACTGCCCGGGACATTATTGAGGCGGCCGGGGGCACGCCCCTGGGCGACGTTCCGGGCAAAGAAGACGACTACGGACTCAATACGCCAGGGTACATTATTCACGAAGTAGGCGTCACGCGGATGGGCGACGACCCCGACACGTCGGTCGTGAACCGGTACGGCCAGGCGCACGATGTCGACAACCTCTTCGTTGTAGATGGCGGCCCGTTCGTCTCGCTGCCGCACAAGAACCCGACCTGGACCATTCTCGCCCTTTCGATGCGCACCGCCGAGTACATCGTCGATCAGCGCGAAAAAGGGAATCTCTGACGCCCGTTCAGTCTCCTCCTCAGCGCAGTGATGATGCTGCGAAATAGCACCCCTGCACCGGACATTCTCAGTCTTCGAACCGCCAATCTTCTCCACCATGTCCGACATGGAACGCCGGGACGCCCTCAAGCTGATTGGGGTGATGGCAGCGGCCCCCACCTTCGCCTTTAGTTGCACCCCGAGCGAGGACTCGGGCTATTCGGAGCAGCTCGAAGAGAGTGAGGGCGCGCCGCAGCGCCCGGCACCGGACTACGAGCGACAGTTCTTCACCGATCACGAGTACGAGACGGTCCGCATGCTGGCGGACTACGTCATTCCCGCCGACGAACGGTCCGGCAGCGCCACCGAGGCTCGGGTGCCGGAATTCATCGATTCGGTGATGGTCGACGAACTGCTCTGGACGGAGACAGAGCGCAAGGAGCACCAGACGGCCATGCGTGGCGGGCTTGCCTGGATCGACTACCAGTGCCTGGAGCGCTACGACAACGCGTTCGTCGACTGTACGGACGCCCAGCGCCGCGAGCTGCTCGACGTGATTGCGTGGCCGGAGCAGGCGCCCCCCGAGATGGCCGCGGGCGTGATGTTCTTCAACAGTTTCCGCGACCTGACAGCCTCCGGCTTTTTTAGCAGCAAGATGGGCGTTAAGGATCTGGGGTATATCGGCAATACGTACGTCGAGGAGTGGACCGGCTGTCCCGATGAGGTGCTCCAGCACATTGGGCTGAAGACATAGCGGGAGGTGACATGGAGTTCGTGAAGCCATAGGGGTCTCTTTGGTGGTGAGATTTGCGAAGGCGCAGGCCCAGGACAAGCCGCCAAGCAGCCTCTATGCCTTTCAAAAAGAATCGTCGCGCATCCGTTTATGGGGTTCAGGAAATGTTTCTGGGCAATGAACGCGATCCAGGGAAGAGTCAGAGCGGCGTTGTGGTTGGCTGTAGTGGTGCTTCTGATGGCCTGCTCGGGAGGACAACTGGACTCGTCTCCCTCGAATTCAGAAGGCACGGACGCACAGCAGCACGTCGTTGTAATTAGCATCGACGGGGTGCCGGCGGAGTACCTGTGGAACGAGGAGATCCCTCTGCCGACCCTTCGAGGACTGGCCGAGAAGGGAGCTTGGGCTGAGGCAATGGTGCCGTCGACTCCAACGAAAACGTGGGCGAATCACACGACCCTCACGACGGGCGTGCATCCGGCCACGCATCGCGTGTTCACAAATGGTCTGTTCACGGAGACGGAAGGCCGCCGGTTTGTCTATCGAAACGACTTGAATCGAGACCAGCTTTCGACTCAGCCCACGGTGTATGACCGCGCGTACGAGGCCGGGCTGCGAACGGCTGGAGTCAACTGGCCGGTCACCCGCAACGCTGAGACGCTCCACGACAACTTCCCGGATGCGCCGAAGGAACTGCAGCACATGACACCGCAACTCCGGACGGAGTTGGTAGCGCAAGGGTTATTGACGGACAGCTCCGAGTACGACTACCGCCATGGAAGTCCCCCTGGGGCCGACTACACCTGGACTTCGGCCGCCACGCACCTCATCCGGAATCGAACGCCCGATCTGCTGCTGTTCCACCTCTTGAACGTGGATACTATGCACCATCGCCACGAGGCATCTTCGTGGCCGGGTTTCACGGCGATGGCCTATGCTGACGCGCAGGTGAAGCGCCTCCTCGAAGCGCTCGACGCGGCCGGAATTCGGAATCAGACGGCGATCTTCGTGGTCTCGGACCATGGCTTTATGAGCGTGGACACAATGGTGCGTCCCAACGTGCTCCTCCGGGAGGAAGGACTTCTCAAGGCCGACGAGGACGGAGAGGGCAAGCAAGCCCGGGTTCAAGTCGTCCAGAATGGAGGCTCTGCAATGGTTTTTGCGACCGAACAGGCCAAGGCGGGAGATCTCGCACGGGCCCGGTCGCTGCTTGAGGATGCTGAGGGCATTGCTCAGGTTGTGGGACCGGAAGATTACGACGAATACGACCTTCCCTCTCCCTCGGAGGAGCCGCGCGTGGGCGATCTGTTTTTGGACGCGGCACCGGGACACGCCTTCGGCGACACCGCAGCGGGCGACTATCTTGTATCGCTGTCCGCCCCCATCGGAAAGCATGGGTACTCGAACAAGCTGCCTGAGATGAACACTCTTTTCGTAGCGTCAGGCCGTGGGATTCGCTCTGGCGTAGAGCTCGACACCATAGACATTCGGTCAGTTGCCCCGACGGTCGCTCGCCTATTGGGCCTTGAGCTGGAATCGGCGGACGGCAAGGTCCTCGAATCGATTCTCGAGTAGCGCATTTCCGCCGACGCACTCACTTCCAAGATCAGAGGTTATGGACCGACGGGAAAGCATCAAGACGATGCTGCTCGGGGCTCTTTCGGTGCCCTACGTGGACGAACGGGACGTTTGGATTTCAGCGGCGGAGGACGACGCGTGGGAAGCCGCCTATCCGATCGATCAGCTGACGCCGAAGCGGAAGATTGGAGGGCGAATTCGATTCAATGACCCATCCTTCTTCGAGGCGGAGGAGGGGCGGCTTGTGACCCAGCACGGTCGGTTCAAGCGGCATCGAACGTTTATGCTCCCACAGTGGGAGATGCAGGAGTATCCGTACCGGCTCCGGGTGACGATGCGCAAGCAGGATTACCACCCCGTCTCGGCCGGGCTCATCTTTGGGGCCAAGACGCCCTACGAGTTCGAACTGGGCGGCGCCAAGACGCACGGCGCCTTGCTCGCCTACATAAACCCCACTCATCTCTCGTTCCGAGACCACCGAACCGACGGCACGCAGGTCTGGAAGGACCGACGGGCCCAGCTTTCGGAAGAGTGGGAGCAGGGAGACACCGTGACCCTCACCCTCACGTTCAGCGACGAGGCGAAGCACGGAACTGTCGCTGCTCAGCTGGACGGGGACGCTGTCGCTGAGCTACCGGCCACCCCCATCGATCTCGGCAAGCCGGATGCCCTCACCGACGATCCCCACGTTCGAGGGCTGGGGTATTTCGGATTTGCGGTCGACGGTCCCGGAGAGGTGGAGGTCCTGAGCATCGAGGTCGACCCCGGTCCGAATCGCCCGCAGCCGGAGGGATTGGAAGCATATGATCGGGCCTGCGAGTGGTGCGTCCTCAAGTCGAACCAGAAGGAGCGCGTTACGCTCACGTTTGCTCTGCGCGAGGCGCGACAGACAGCCGTGAGCCTGCGCCAAGGGGAAGGCTGGACCGCCCCGGCGCTCATCGACGGCACCGACGTGGAGAAGGAGGGAGGCATGACCGTCTACACCCACACGGTCTCCTGGACGGGGCTGCGGCCCACCCGGTATCGGCTGGTGCAGGAAGGCGCGCCGATCTACGAGGGGCACATCCCGCCGTTCAATGAGAACTGGCAAGACGAACGAGAGGTCGTCGGCATCGGGGTCGCCTGCGACGAGGTCTGGCGCTACAAGCAGCAGAACCAGCACAACTGGTTCGACAACATCCTGACCGAAAAGCAGTGGCAGGGGGGCGATCAGGCCTTTGGGCGTCACTCGGACAACATGGGGGACGTGGGGGCTGAGTTCATCCGGTACCAGGGCACAGATCACGACTGGCCCGACTTCCTCTTCGGCGGCGACGACTATCCCGGATATCCGGACAACCCAATTCTCACGCTGAGTGAAATCGACTACCAGCAGCGCATCTGGGACGTGCTCGCGGCCAACGACAATCTCCGTGAGCTCCACGGCAACGTGCCGTCGGCCTTCAAGGGCGGAGACCACGAGTTCGCGAACTCGACGCCCCTGCAGCCGGGTGGAGAGCAAGGGCGCAACTATCCGAACCACATCAAAAACGCCTACGAGGCGATCAGCCTCGACGGGTACGAGCCGGTCCGCGAGGGAGAAATGTCGTACATCTCCCGCCCCATTCCGGGGTGGATTGAGGTGTTCCACGTCGTCACCCGCTACAACCAAATCGTTCCCAACGACTCTCGGTCATTCCCGGATCACCTCAGTGAAACGCACGAGCAGTCCGCGGCTGGCCTGGAGGTCCTGGAGGCTCTGGAGCACTGGGCCCGCACCTCTCCGGCGCCTTTTAAGATCGTTCACAGCGATCACCCACTTGCCGACATCCGAACAATTTCGCCGAAGGAAACCTACCGCCTGTATCCCTGGGAACGCGGACGCCTAGTGCGGCTGATTGCCGAGACGGGGCTGCTGTACGCGATTGGGGACGAGCACAACCTCCGGATGGTGGAGTACACCGACTTCTCGCAGGCCGAGCCCACCGATTCCAGATTACAGCCGCTCGACGACGTCAGCATCTACGAGTTCGGCATTTCCAACCTGTCGGGCGAATGGTTCCGCCACGTTCGGGAGGACGGCGTGTCGGGAGAGGGCATCCGGTTCGACGTGCGTCACCAGACGCCGGAGGAGTCCGGGGCAGTCCACCATGGCTTCCAGAAATGGAATGGCTACACGGTCTTCCGCTTTGACAAGGCTGACCGCTCGGTTACATTCGAGATTTGGAAGCGCCATGGCGAGGATAAAGAATACCGAGCGAAGGATCCGCGCCGGGAGGAGCCGAACTTTTCCACGAACGTGTCGCCGACCTCGGTGATGTGGGCGTCGTCTCGGCTACCCGAGATCGATCTGACGAAACACGGCCTGCGGCGGGACGAGGCCAGCAATGCGCCGTACCGGGTGACGAGGGACGGCGAGGAACCGATCTACTCGAATCGGGCCAACGAGAAGGGAGTCGTCAGAGACATGCCCTGTCCGTCGGTGGAGCCGGGAACGACGGTCGAGGTGGAGGTTGAGGAAACGAAGATCCGCGTGACAACGGTGTAATCGGACGGTCTAAATCTCCAGATTGGAATAGAATCGTGAGCCGAATTTTCCGAAACGTCTTGGTCGGGGTCGGGGGGCTGCTCGGAATCCTCGTTCTCGTGAATGTGGAGGAGGCGTCGACGATTGCCTCCGCGGACGTGGTGGCCAAGAAGAACCAGAACACCCGGGCGGTTGTGGACGGAGGTCTGGGTTTCGGGACGGTGCGGGCACAGGAACGCGATCTGAGCGCGCACACGGTGACGGTGGCGGCGGGGGGAGTTGACCGGCAGGCGACCGTGGTCTCATTTCCCGTGCCGACGCCCCCGAGTGCAGAGGCCTATCACCTCGAAGCGCCCTCGGGGACTACGGTCCCCCTTCAGGTCGGAGACGGGAGGGCCTGGTTCGTTCTTGACAGCCTGCGGGCGGGGCGCGAGCGCACCTATCAGATCGAAGCCGGCGCATCGCCGAGTTCGGAGGTGGCCATTCAACGGCAGTCCAAGACGATCGACATCTCGATTGGGGAGACGCCTGTGTTGCGCTATTGGACACAGCCCCGGCCGGTGCCCCCGGAGGTCGACTCCATCTATGAGCGGGGCGGATATCTCCATCCGGTCCGCACCCCCTCTGGCCGCATCATCACTGGCGACTACCCTGCCAACCACAGGCATCATCACGGCATCTGGTCGGCCTGGACCAAGACCCGCTTCCGCGGGCGCACTCCCGATTTCTGGAATATGGGCGAAGGAACTGGGGGCGTGCGGACGATGGCTCTCGATTCGACATGGAGCGGGCCCGTGCAGGCAGGTCTGGAGGCGCGTCACCGCTACGTCGACCGCACCGGCCCAGCGCCCGTGACGGCGCTCTACGAGACGTGGACGCTTCGGGTCTATCACGTGTCGGCGGGCAGCACGTCCGCGACGTATCGACTGTTCGATCTCGTTGTCGAACAGACGACGGCCTCTCCCAGTCCGCTCATCCTGCCGAAGTACCGCTATGGAGGTGTGGCGGTGCGGGGGCCCGATGCCTGGTACGGGGGCGACAATGCCCGCTTCCTGACCTCTGCCGGGCGCGATCGCTCGGACGGCAATCGGTCGCGCGCACGCTGGACCTACTTCGGGGAGACTGCGAAGGGAAACCCCGCAGGCATCGCCATGCTGGGCCATCCGGAGAATTTCCGCGCGCCCCAGCCACTTCGCATCCCGCCGGACATGCCCTACTTCAACTTCGCGCCGTCGCAACTGGGCACGTGGCGGATTTCGCCGGGGCAGCCCTACGAGGCCCGCTATCGCTTTGTGACACTTGATGGCCCGCCGGATCCGGACCTGCTGGATCGCCTCTGGGCCGACTATGCCTATCCGCCGGCCGTCACGGTCCAGCCGACCGATTAGCCCGACCCTTCAAACCGATAAATCGACAGTGTGCCGCCGCCCGAGTCCGGCACGATCATCTCCGGGTAGCCGTCCCCAGTCAGGTCGCGAAGGATCAGGCGGTCGTCCATCGGGTGGGTGTACGACATCCGCTTCAGGACCCGAGGTTGGTACTGGCCGGCACGGGGCTGATAGAGCACCATCGCTGAGCCGGTGGACCGCGACAGAACTGCCAGCATCGCGTCGCGCCTCTTGTCGGGCAGAGGGAGAGCTTTCACGTTCCAGATCTCATTGAAGGGCGTTCCGTTGAGGGTGGGCACTTCGAGGTCGTGGCGCTGCCACGAGTCTGCCCACGTGTAGTAGGAGAGCGTTTCCGTCTCGAATCCGCCGACGACCAGGTCTCGATTGCTTCCGTCGGCGGAAAACTGCCCGATGTCCACGTGGAGCGGATGGGTCAGCGTGGTGTCGATGGCATGTCGCTGCCAGCTCGAAGTGGGGCCCTTGTCCGGTTCGATCCAGAAGAGTCCCGGCTTCGCCCCGGAGTTTCGATTCTTCAGGTTCCGCGCGGTGTAGAGGATCTCGTGCGCCAGTCCGTCTTCATTTATGTCCACACGCCGGGGCGCAAGCCACCAGGCACTCTCGTGAACGATCATGCGGTGATCCGTCCACGAATCGACCTCGTGCACCGGACCGCCTTCGTAGTCGAGCCAGTGCACACCGCCCGCACCCGCTTCGGTGCCTTCCCAGGTGTAGACGAGTTCCGGGCGGTCGTCGCCGTCCACGTCCGTCGCCAGCGACGCCTGAAGGAACAGGCGGCCCGACTGAATGGCAGTCGTTTTCCACTCGCCACGCGGATCGTCGACGGGGCGGTGGAGCAGGATCTCGCCCGTTTCCTGGTCCAGCGAAAGGGCCTCCAGTTGCCCATCTCCGTCGAGATCAGCCAGGTCGTTGCCTTCTATTTCAGTGGCGTCGCCGTAAATCGTGTGGCGCTGCCAGTCGGTGGGACCGTTTCCCTGCTCGAACCAGAAGACGCCCCCCTCGGCCCCCGACGACGTAAGGAGATCGACGGTGCCATCCCCATCGATGTCCCCGATCGCGACACCGTCAGAATCGGGGACTGATAATGACGCCACTTCGGTTACGTTCGTAATCGGGGCGGTCTGACCGTGCGTCGGAGCCGGGCCGAGCCCGAGCACAAAGCCGACCAACAACACGGCGGGAATGAGTCGCAACATGGGGAATCCTGCGTTGGGAATGGAATCGACGGAGCGGGTCCTGCTGACGCCTGTCACTCTTGCGTCACGCCCAATTGTTCGAATGCCTGTTGCAGTTTCTTTCGGGCGGAGGCGGCGCGCTCGCTGTCCTCGTCGGGGGCGATCGGATGCTGCTCCTGGGCATCTTCGGCGACGTGGTACAGTTCGCCGGTTCCATAGAGCTTCCAGTTCCGCATTCGGGCCCATCGCTCATCCTTCCATTCAGTATAAATCCACGACCGATGCTGCTCGTCGCTGCCGAGAAGCTGGGGAACGAAGGAGACGCCATCGATGGTTCGGGTCTGGGGAAGGGGAGCGCCCGCGAGGTCGGCGAAGGTGGGCAGAAAGTCGGTAAAATCGATGAGCGCGTTGCTCACTTTGCCGCTCGGCACGTGTCCCGGCCAGGAAGCAATCAGCGGCACGTGCGTTCCGGCATTGGTCAGCTGGCCCTTACCACCCTGAACCGTGCGGCCATTCAGTTTCGCGGTGACATTCTCAGGCGTGCCGTTGTCGCCCGTAAAGAGAATCAGCGTCTGCTCGCGCAGCCCAAGCCGCTCAAGCGTACGGACGATGCGCCCGACGATGCGATCCATCTGGTCGACGAGCTCGCCATAGGTTTGGTAGTCGCCGTCCGGGCCGGGAGGTTCTTCGTAGGGGCCGTCGGTCTTGGCGAGGTGGGGAAGCGTCAGGGGAAAGTACGCAAAGAACCGCTGGTGCTCCTTCCGATTGCGCTCGATGTGGTCGATAAGAAAATCTGCGTAGACATCGGGGCCGTAGCGGTGGTCGATGGTGTCGTCGAGGAGTTTCCCGTCCTCCCAGATGAGCGGGTCGTAGTACCGGGGGCCCTCGTGCCACGCCCAGAACGAGTAACGATTGAATCCCTCTTTTCGGGGCTGGAGGGGCTTGTCCTTGAGCAGTCCCATCTGCCACTTGCCCGCGGCCGCCGTGGCGTATCCCGCGTCGCGCATCACGTTGCCGAACGTAATCTCGTCGGCGGGGAGGTGGCCCCATTCGTGGGGGTAGCGAAAGAGGTACCGGCCGGTGAGAATCGTCGTGCGGGAGGGACTGCACACCGGGGTCGAGAAGGCATGCGTGAAGCGGGTGCCATTTTCCGCCAGGGCATCAATGTTGGGTGTATCGAAAGACTGTCCTCCGTATGCCCCGATGATCTCTTCCCCCAAGTCGTCGGCCATGATGAATACGATGTTTGGGCGGGGTGCGGTGGCAGGGTCCGTCTCCGAGTCGTCCGACTGGGCGAGAGCGGGTCCGAGGGACAGCCCGTACAGAAGCACGATCACCCCGAGAACGCGTCCCAGAAAAGCGCGAAGTCCACGAGGACGGCTCATTCGTTGAAAGGGAAGTTCTGAACGAGGATCGAGCATCGGTCGCATTTCCAGGGGCGAGAAAGAGAGTGAAGTGGCAGGATGGGCAGTCGATTCGGTTGAGCAGCCGACGATGGGAATTACTGCCCCGGACGCCACGGCTCCGGCCCTTCGTCCTTCGCCCGAAGGAAGCGAGCATCGACCTCGTTGTACCAGTCATGCAGTTCGGTTCGCATCCGCGTGACGCGATCCGGGTGTTGGGCCGCCACGTCATTTCGTTCTCCCAGGTCCGCTTCCAGGTTGAACAGCTGAACCGAGCCGTCCCGGTAGTCCTCGACCAGCTTCCACGGCCCCATGCGAACGGCGCCTCCGGGGAATCCGCCTTGATTCGAATAGTGGGGGTAGTGCCAGTGCAGGGCCTCGCGCCCGATCGAAGACTGTCCTTCCAAGATCGGCACCAATGAGGACCCGTCCACGTGCTGCTCGGGTCGCATTTCCAGTCCCGCGATGTCGAGCAGGGTAGGGTAGAAGTCAGTGCTGATGACGGGGACGTCCGTCGTGGAACCGGAAGAAGTCACGCCGGGCCAGGAAATCACGTAGGGCACGCGGATGCCTCCCTCGTACACCCAGCCCTTTCCTCCTCGCAGCGGCCGGTTGGACGTGTTGTGTCCTTCCGCGGTGGACAGTCCTCCATTGTCGGACACGAACACGACGACAGTATTGTCTGAGAGTCCATTCTCGGAAAGTGCGTCCAATACGTGCCCCACAGAGTGGTCAAGGGCCTCCACCATCGCCGCGTACACCGGATGTCCCTGCACGACTCGAGCTTTTTGCTGGCGACCCTCTTCCCAGGGCTGCCCGATCTCGATCTGTTCAAATTCGCTCTTCGCGTCGAGGTTGAGACGATCGCGCTTCCGACGATATTTTTCGACGAGCGAGTCGGGGGCCTGTCGGGGATTGTGGACCTCGTAGAATGAGAGGAACGCAAAAAACGGGTCCTCTTGGTGGTTTTCGATGAACTGCTCGGCCTCGTCGGCGAGCCGAAACGGCAAGTATTCCCCCTTCGGACCGTCTTTGAGGCGAGGGTTCTTGTAGGGTGAAAAATATCCCCCTCCGCCGTGAGCAACAGGGGATCCGGCTCGCCATCCGCCCTTGTTGACGTCAAAGCCCTGGTTTTTGGGCCAATGGGTCGAATCCGGACCGAGATGCCACTTTCCCCCGAACCACGTTGCATAACCTCCTTCCTGGAAGGCCTCAGCGATGGTACCCTCCGCAGTGCCCATAAAGCACTTGTACTCTGCACTCAGGAAGCGACCGGAGCGATCCCCACAAAACCACTCCGTGCGGTTGCCCCGGCTGGGATGCTTTCCGGACATGATGCTGTAGCGGGTGGGCGAGCACACGGGATTGGCTGCGTAGCCGTCCGTGAACATCATGCCCCGGCGGGCGAGCGAGTCGATGTGCGGCGTTTCGTAGAAGGCGTCTTGATTGTACACCCCGATGTCTGTGTAGCCGAGGTCGTCGGCCACGATAAACAGCACATTCGGGCGCTCGGCCTCGCGGGCTTGAGAACTGCACCCCGAGAGGAGGAGCGACAGGACAAGGAGGAGAGAGTAGAGACGACCGCTCATTGGGGGGCGTGCCTGTGACGAAGAGTTGGGACCTCGGTGTCTCCCATCCCTCCGACTCCGAGTGGAACCCGGTCCCGGGGTCCCCAATCTTTGTTTTGGTGGAGTGGGTAGTATCGCGGCCACGTGAGCGATTTGCAAATTTAAGGACATTAGATTCTGGACAATGGGCGATCGGCACTCGAATTCGAAACTCAGGAGCGCGCCCATCACCCCGTCCGGATCGACGACCGGAAGGGCATTCAAATTACGATCGTCGTTTCGTAGACTATGGGGGCGCGCATTCGAGTTCCGTTCAGCTTCCTTCTGTATCCGTATGATCGTGCTAAGCCGCAGGGCAATGTCGTGGATGTCGGTCGCATGTTTTTTCCTGTTTGCCCTGTTGTCCGGAGGGGGAGCACACGCGCAACCGATACAGGACGAGACGCCTCCGAACATCGTATTTATTCTCGTCGACGATCTGGGCTACACGGACGTCAATCCGTATTCCCCCCAGCCCAATCAGTACTACGAAACTCCAAACGTAACCCGTCTGGCGGGACAGGGCATGACGTTCACGAATGCCTACGCCAACGCGGCCAACTGTGCCCCTACCCGAGCGGCCCTCATGAGTGGGCAGTACTATCCCGTCCAGCCCATCTACACCGTCAACAGTGGAGCGCGGGGCAAGGCGAAACACCGTGAGGTCATTCCCGCCGAGAACGAGACGACGCTGCCTCTGGAAAAGGTCACTCTGGCAGAGCGGCTCGACAGCGCGGGGTACGCGACCGCCTTCATGGGCAAGTGGCACCTCGGCGCTCCTCCGGAAGCGGGGCCCAGGCAGCAGGGGTACGACGTGAACGTGGGCGGGACTGCGACCGGTCATCCGTCGTGGGAGGGCGGATACATTCGCCCCAACAACAACCCGGAGATCGACGACGCCCCAGAGGGCGCATACATGACGGACTATCTGTTTGAGAAGGCCGCTGACTTCATCCGCCGGCACCGCGACGAGCCCTTTTACCTGCAGCTTTCTCCCTACTCGGTGCACGTTCCGTTGCAGGCGCCCGAGGATCGAGTCCATCACTTCAAACAGAAGACGCCGATTGGGGGGCACAACAATCCGACGTACGGAGCCATGATCAAGTCCGTGGATCGGGGCGTGGGCCAAATCATGAAGACGCTCGATACGCTCGGCCTGGCGGAGAACACCATCCTCGTTTTCTATTCGGACAACGGAGGGCTGGGAGGCTACACGTCCATCGGCCTCCAGAAAAACGGCATCACGGACAACGCGCCTCTCAAAGGGGGGAAGGGAAGCTTTTACGAAGGTGGCATTCGGGTGCCGCTCATCGTTCGGTGGCCAAGCGTGGTCCGGCCCGGCACAACCAGCGACGAGCCCGTCATCAGCGTCGACATGTATCCGACCCTGCTAGAAGCGACCGGCGTGGAGCCGCAAGAGGGCTATCCCCTCAGTGGCTCCAGCTTCGTGCCGGTGCTGAAAAATGCCGGGACGAGTCTTGAGCGGGACGCTCTGTACTGGCATTTTCCGGGTTATCTCCAGGCCTACGGGCCCGGAACGTGGCGGACGACGCCCGTCAGTGTGATTCGGTCAGGTCCCTGGAAGCTGATGAAGTTCTACGAGGGGAACCGAGTCGAGCTCTACAACCTCGAAGACGACCTCGGGGAAACCCAGAATCTCGTCCAGGAGAAGCCCGACACGCGCGACCGGCTGCTCGACCACCTCAACGGATGGCTGCAGGAGCACGATGCGCCCCTCCCGAGACCGAAGGAAAACTGATTGCCAGTTTTGGGGGAGGCTTCAGGATGTTCAAAACCCCCTGCTATTGTTGCTGTGGCATCGGCTTCTTGCGCAGATCATCAAGCAGGGTCGCCATTTGCCGAGCGATCTTCGGGTGCTGGTCGATGACGTTGTTGCTCTCGTCGGGATCCTCGGCCAGGTTGAAAAGCAGCGCCTGATCCGGCGGGGGCATCGGGGTCGCAATCGGACTTTTCGGATCGTTGTGCTTGGCAAAGGCCCACTCCGAATACGATCCGGCAGGAATGTACTTCCAGGGGCCGCGCCGCAGGGCCAGTTTTTCGGTGCCCTGCTGAACGAGGTGGGGACGGCCCTCTTCCTGTTTCCCGAGGAGGACACCGGGCAGAGGGGCGCTATCCGGCCCTGCGTCGTCAGGAGGGGAGGCCCCCGCAATCCTCGCGATCGTCGCAAGCAGGTCCACTTGACTAATCAAGGCCTCGGACGTGGTGCCTGGCTCAATTTTTCCGGGCCAGTACGCGATAAGGGGCACGCGGGTGCCGCCCTCAAACGACTGATACTTGCCTCCGCGCAATGGACCGTTTGCTACGTGTCCATTGGCGTTAGCGAGTGTGCCGTCCTCGTATCCGTCGTTGTAAACGGGACCATTGTCGCTCGTGAAGAGGAGGAGCGTTTCTTCTTCCAGATCGAGACTGCGGAGTGTCGCCCGGATTTGTCCCGCGACCCAGTCGACTTCTTTCATCGCGTCGCCGCGCAGTCCGGAACCACTTTCGCCTCGGAATTGCTTGGCGGGCCACCGGGGCACGTGAACGTCCTGAAGGGGGAGGTAGAGAAAGAACGGCTGGTCCTGCTTGTCTCGGATAAACTGCTGGGCGCGTCGCGTGAAGGTCGCGGCCATGTCTTCGTCCGACCACCACGCCGACTGGCCCCCCGTCATCCATCCAATGCGGCTGATGCCGTTCACAATCGTGCCCGAGTGCTGGGAGTCGGCAGGATAGCGCAGCCGATCAGGGTGGCTCAGGCCCGTGGGCAGCGAGCCAATCTTTTCGTCGTAGCTGGTGCGGAGGGGCGGATCGCTCTCGCTGAGGTTGTGGACGTGATGTCCCTTCACGTAGACCGTAGGCACGCGGTCGTTGGTGGCGGGCAGGATAAAGGATCGGTCGAAGCCCAGCTCGAGCGGGCCGGGTGCAATTCGTTCGTTCCAGTTGACCGATCCGGTGCCGAGCCCGAGGTGCCATTTGCCGATGATGCCTGTAGCGTACCCAGCGTCCGCGAGTACCGACGCCAGAGTGGGCCGATCGGTGTCGATGACCAATCCCGCGTCGCCAGGCAAGATGGACGCTCCTTCTTTGCGAAAGGCGTATCGGCCCGTCAGAAGTGAGTATCGGCTTGGGGTGCAGGTGGCGGCAGTCGCGTAGGCGTCGATAAAGCGAATGCCCTGGCGGGCCAGTGTGTCGAGGTGGGGGGTGCGAATTTGGGTAGCTCCGTATGCACTCAGATCGCCGTAGCCGACGTCGTCGGCATAAATCAGTACGACGTTGGGTCGTGTCGCCTGCTCTGAACCGCAACCGCCCATCATCACTCCGAGAAGAAGAACGAGGGCGACCAGAGCGTGGTGTGCGATTGTCTTCATGGTGAGGCAGGACATCGTGGGAAACGAGGACGAGGAAATTTTGGATCTTTACAGACTGATATGCACCGTCCCTATCGCGCATCGGCCCGGGCACATCGGTCTTACGGCTGCTGCTGGCGATAGCGTTGCACGCGGTTCATGAAGCGTTTTACCACTTCCGGCCGTTCGTCATAGAGATTGTTCTGCTCGGCCGGATCCCGTCCGAGATGGTAGAGCTGCCCCTTTGGATCCCCCGGGCCGGGGTCTTGCGTGTGAGGAGTGGAGATGAACCCGCCGCTCCCAAGTCCCGGAATGAACTTCCACGGCCCATCGCGGAGGGCCAAGTAGTAGGTGGATTGAAACACCGATCCACCGCGGTCGATCGAGTCGCGCTCCCCCGTAAGCACCGGACGAACGTTGTGGCCGTCGGCCGAGTCGCTGGTCAGGGAGGGGCCTCCAACGTCGGCAAGGGTGGGCAGCATGTCGGTGAAGGAGAGGAGCTGGTCGGACACCGCTCCCTGCGGCACGTGGTCGGGCCAGCGGACCAGGAACGGCACGCGGTGCCCCCCTTCCCAGGCGTCGGCCTTCATTCCGCGGTACACGGTGGTGGAACGGTGCTGAAATCGATCTACGTCTTTCTGGTACCAGACCGGCCCGTTGTCGCTGGAGAAGACGACGAGGGTATTTTCGCGGACGCCCAATCGGTCGAGGGTCGCGAGGAGGCGACCTACGGCCCCGTCGACCTGCCGCACGAAGTCGCCGTAGAGCCCCGCGTCGCTGGTGCCGCGGAGGGAGTCGTCGGGGAGCCACGGGGTATGCGGGGCCGCGAGGGCCACGTACATGAAAAACGGCTTCTCCGAGCGCTGGTCCTGATGGGTGTTCAGGTACGAGAGCGTCTCGCCCGTAAATCGAGGCAGGACCTCATCGTGCTCAAAATCTGGAGCCTTGTCGCCGCTCCGCCAGAAGGCGCCCTGAATGTCTGTCCAGGGGCCTCCCTCGCTCTGATTCCCGGTCGTCGTATCGGTGGGGGCCGCGACGCATTGGTTGTCTCGGATGTAGAAGTACGGCGGCTGATCGAGCGAGGCTGGAATTCCGAAGTAGTGGTCGAATCCGTGATCCAAAGGGCCGCCGCGGAGCGGCTGCGAGCAGTCGTAGTCGGTGCCGCCCTCAAAGCCCAGGTGCCACTTGCCCACCATGTACGTGCTGTATCCGCGGTCCCGAAGCGACGTAGCAAGGGTGGTCTGATTGGGCGCGAGAAGGGCGCGTTCCCGCCACTCCTGCGTCCGCTCGCGGTGGGGATACCGCCCAGTTAACAATCCATAGCGCGAGGGGATGCACACCGACGCGGCGGCATGTGCGTCGGTGAATCGCAGGCCCTGCTTGGCCAGCTGATCCAGGTGAGGTGTCGGAATCTTCGACGCGGGATTGTAGGCACCGACGTCCCCGTACCCCATGTCGTCGGCCAAGATAAAGACGATGTTCGGAGGATCGGAGGAGGGGTCGTCCGCCGCGCATCCCCCGAGGATGGGGCCAAGGAGAACCAGAATCAGGACGCCAGTCAGCCGGAAACGGAATATGAGTGTCATGCTGAGGGAGAGGATTCGAGGATCTGCAGGAGTTTCCCTTTGCCTCTGTGGGGCAGCGACGCGGAGCATCGTCGTCCTCAACGGAGACAGACGTCCTTTCCATAGGTCGTCGCGACGATGGTGTGCCACGTGCTCCAGACGAAAACCTCCAAGAACATCATCGCGCTGAGGCGGACTTGGTCGTACGCTTCAGGGTGGGTGGCAGGACTAATTTATATTTCTGGGGTGCCCCACATGGTAAAAATTGTTATATAATTTTCCAATTTCCGACGGCAGTCGGCATCAGAATGACACGCTTGAGAATGGGAGGGGATTTGTGCAGGGCCACCCGGAGGGGGCCGGCACCGCTGCCATTGGTGTTCGTGACCGTGTGGGTGAATCTGTCCGGGAGCGATCGGCAATCCTCAACGAACGCGAGGCTGATCACCAGAAGGAGTAGGGTCCACAGGCGCCCGGCCATCAAGAAGCGAAAAGACAAGACGAACGAACAAGGGACATGTGTATGGACCGAAAAAGATCGGCGTAACGGAAAAAGCAGGCACAACGACCGAACCCCCCGACGG
>CAZBIB010000024.1:0-20947 GCA_964491575.1 uncultured Salinivenus sp.
CCACTCCACGGACTGGCGAGGCAGACATCAGTCCGCGAGGGCCGCTCGCACATCGCCCTCGACACGATCCATGTGACGGCGCAGCGTGTCGTACCCCATGTGCTTCCGGGCAATCTCCCATCGGGCCTGCACCACGTGTCGAATGCCTTCGCGACGATCGGGCTCGAACGAGCGCTCCGGCGTCTGCATCAGGTACCAGTGAGTAGTCTTTACGGCGTAGCGATTCTCGTCCGGATAGCCGTGCTGGGTCGTCCCAAGGGAGCAGATCACAGTGAGATCGTCAACCCCGACCTCCTCACTCACCTCCCGTTGGGCACAGGCCGTCACCGATTCGGCGGGCGCCTTCGTCCCTTTCGGCAGGTCCCACACCCCGCGTCGGAAGATGACCAGTAGTGCCACGTCGTCCGGCAGGGCACACCCCACGTATCCGCCCCCGGCAACGACGGGCTCCGGGGGTTGATACGGATCCAGGTTGCACAGGGCCGCCGGGGGCACGGCGGGCACCTGCACCGATCGTGCATCGTCGGGATGCGTCGACCCTGGGAGGGCTCGCGGGTCTACGACGAGCACTGGGCCTGTACCGGCCGGCAGAGCGTCGATCGTCGTCCAGAGCCGCACAGCGTCGCCGTCGGAGGCGGAAAGCCCCCGCTCCGCGAGCACCGTCAGGTCGGGATTCGGAGCGGAGACGCGGTGGAACAGAAGCATGGACAGACTCAACTGAGGGACAACGCAGAGAGATATTCGGGCGCTACATCGGCCACACGAGGGGCGCGACGACGATAAGGACGATCCACAGCAGGACCTGAAGAATGCCGCCGACCCGCATGAAGTCGAGGAATCGGTAGTTTCCCGGTCCGTACACCATGAGGTTGGCCTGGTACCCAATGGGAGTGCTAAAGGCCATCGACGCAGCGAGGGTAATGGCGACCATGAAGGGACGAGCGGCAAGTCCCTGGCTCTCGACTACCGAGAGAGCAATTGGAAACATGAGGGCAACCGCTCCATTGTTTGTGACGATATTCGTGAGTAGGGCAGTTCCCAAAATCATGCCAGCGAGCAGGCCATATGGCCCGAAAGCCCCGGTGGTCTCCACAATGGCCTGTCCCATCATCTGCGCCGCTCCGCTCGCCTCCATGGCTTGCCCCATGCCCAGGGCGGCCCCAATCACAATGAGCACGTTCCAGTCCACGGCCTCGCGCGCTCGTCCAGGCGTAAGAATGCCCGCTGCCACGAGCACCAGCGCCCCGAGAGGCCCGGCGACGGCAATGTGCAGCGCCCCGGATCCGACGAGGCCCACGATCGCGACGATGACGGCAACGGCGAACCGAAGCTCCCATCCGCCCCCGCGCGGGCGCATCTCCTCGCGCTGCTTCCGAGCTTCCTCTTCAGTCTTTTCGACCTCTCCCCCCGCCTCGCTGGTCACGACAAACTCCGCGGACTTTTCGTAGGCCCCTCGAAAGCCCTGCTTTGTGTCCAGGAGCAGCGCGTCCCCAGGGCGGAGGCGCACGTCGCCCATCGGAGGCTCCAGGCGCTTTCCCCCGCGCCGAATGCCCGTGAGGGCCGCCCCAAAGCGCTCGTGGAAGGGAATGTCGCGCACTCTCTCGCCGATAAACGACGACCCCTCCCGGACGACGACCTGGTGGAGTTCTCGTTCCTCGTCCCGCTCAATGTCAGCATAGACGAGGCGCAACCCCGGGAAGGCACTGAACCCCAGTTCGCGGCGCGGTACCGTCTCCATTTGCTCAGAGTCCCCCAGGCGCTCAGGCAGCCCCTCGGCGTCGGTATTCTCAGGGACAGACGCCTCCACGGTCGGCTCCGAGTCGGCTCCCATCTCCATCTCGGTGGTCGTAAACAACAGGCGATCGCCCGGCTGCAGCCTCTCCTGCGTCCCAACCGGCGCAATCTCTTCGATGCCTCGCTCGATTTGGACCAGCGTAAGGCCGGGCATCAGCTTCAGATTGGCCTCCCCCACCGTTTCCCCAACGAGCGGAGAATCCGCCGCCACCTCCACCTCGATAAGCTCCGCCCGCTCTTCTTCTTCCTCGGCGCGAATGTCGACCCGTTCCGGGAGAAGGACCGGCGCCACGAAGATAATGTACACCAGCCCCACCACCGCACAAGGCACGCCCACCCAGGCAAGCTCAAAGAACGCGAACCCCTCTAGGCCCTCCGACTGCAGCAGGCCGTGCATGACGAGATTGGTGGACGTGCCGATGAGGGTGCAGATGCCCCCCAGCACGGCGGCAAACGCGAGCGGCATGAGAAGCTTCGAGGGCGACACGCCGTGGCGCTTGCACCAGCCCCGGATGGCCGGAATGCCCATGGCCACCACCGGCGTGTTGTTGAGAAATGCCGAATACAGGGTGACCGATGGACACATGCGGAGCAGGAGGCGACGAATGCTCTGCTCCTTGCCAAGCACGTATTGACTCGCGATGTCGAGAGCCCCAGTCTCCTGCAGTGCAGCAGCCACGACGTACAGCGACCCGAGGGCAAGGAGCGTCGGGTTGGCAAAGCCCTGCAGCGCCCGCTCCAGGTCAACGACGCCTCCGAGCACGAGAACGATGAGTCCTCCCAGAAACACGGCGTCGGGGCTGAGGAGCTCCACGAGCAGCACCACGAAGACCGCTACCAGCACGCCGAACGTCAGGAGAAGCTCAAAATTCATAGACCGGAGTCTCCAAGGCCGCTGCGCAGATCAAATCTCGTAGTGTAGACGAACGAAAATCTACCTTTGTTTGCGCGGACGACTTCCCAATTCTGCCCGCTCTGTCCCCTAGAGAGGGAGCAGAAGCCATTCCAAGTCCTATTCTCACAGTCCCTTCATTTTTTGGCGGGATCAACACTTGGCCCTCTGGCTATCCCGTGCTCTACGCGCCACTCATCTCCGCGCATACTCACGCGCCTCGTACTCGCTTCCCGAGAATAGGGCCGCCCCCAAGGCACACTCTTCATGTGGCACCAAGCCTGGACGTGGTTCCGGGAGAGCCTGACGCTCAACCGGTGGCTTTCGAAGTCCACGCCGAACACCCTGCGCAAGGATGTGACAGCCGGCCTCACGGTGGGCGTCATGCTGATCCCGCAGGCGATGGCCTACGCCGTCATTGCGGACCTGCCCCCCATCTACGGATTGTACGGGGCGCTCGTCCCGCTCCTCATCTACCCGGTGTTCGGCACGTCGCGCCAGCTCGCCATTGGGCCGCAGGCGCTCGATATGCTGATTCTTGCGGCCGGGCTGGGGGCCGTTGTGGAGGCGGGCACCGGCGAGTACGTGGCGATGGCAATCATCGTGACGGCGATGGTGGGGGTGCTGCAGATTGCGATGGGGGCGATGCAGCTCGGCTTCGTCGCCAACCTGTTGTCACGGCCGGTGATCGCGGGGCTCACCTCGGCCGCAGCGCTCATCATCGCATGTAGCCAGCTGGGAAGCCTCCTCGGCGTCGACCTCGGCAACTCGCAGTACGTCCACGTCATTCTCTGGCGGGCCCTTCATCACCTCGGAGAGGTCCATTTGCTGTCCCTGGGCATCGGGGCGGTTGGCATCGCGCTGTTGCTTCTGATCCCGAAGTGGAATCAGCTGGTGCCGGAGGCGCTCGTGGTGGTGATCCTGGCTACGGGGGCCAGCTACGCGTTCTCGTTCGAAGGATACGGCGTGGCGGTGGTCGGCTCCATCCCGAAGGGCCTCCCTCCTCTCAGCCTGCCGGACCTGAATTTGAGCACGCTCAACACCCTTCTCCCGGCCGCATTCACTTTGGCCCTGGTGCAGTTCATGAAGAACGTCTCACTCGGGCGGGTCTTTGCGACGCGGCACGGGTACACGATCGACGCCAACCGTGAGCTGGTCGGCCTCGGATCGGCCAATCTCGTGGGGTCCTTCTTCTCCAGCGTTCCGGTGTCGGGGAGCTTCTCGCGATCGGCCGTCAATGACCAGACCGGCGCACAAACGCCTCTCGCCAACTGGTTTACGGCCGGGGTCATTGCCCTCACGCTTCTCTTCCTGACCCCACTTTTCTACTACCTGCCCCTGCCGGCCCTGGCCGCCATCATCATCGTGGCTGGCATCGGCCTCATCGACCTGCATGAGCTCCGAAATCTTTTCAAGGCGCGGCGGCGGGACGGATATATCGCCCTCTTCACGGCGGGCTGCACCCTCTTCATCGGCATCCAGGAGGGCATTCTGCTCGGCATTGGGGCGTCCGTCATCGCGGTCCTCTTCCGCATCAGCCGGCCCAACGTGGCAGAGCTCGGACACGTCTCCGGCACGCGCCTCTTCCGCGACCTGGACCGCTTCGAACAGGCCGTGCGCCTCCGGGACATCATGGTGCTGCGCGTGGACGCGGCCTTCTCGTTCGCCAACGCAGAGTACTTCAAGAACTTTATCCTGGAGAAGAGCGAGCGCGAGGGACGCAACGTGGAGGTCGTCATCGTGGACGGCAGCAGCATCAACGGCCTCGACACGACGGCGATCGAGGCCCTGTTCTCCGTCGCGGAGTCGCTGGAGGAGGAAGGCATTGATCTTCACCTGACGGGGCTCATTGGGCCGGTGCGCGAGGTGGTGCGCCGCTCGGGGCTCCACGCCCTACTCGGTGAGGACAAGTTCCACCTCGATCCTCACACAGCCGTCGTGAGCGTGCTGGAGCGGTGGGATGCCGAGGAGGGCACCGACCGGATCGACCAGTACTTCGCCACGACGGAGCCGGAGAAGAAGGAGGCGACGCCCGCGGCATCGTAGACAGATCAAGCGGAGGAAAAGGGTCTGCGAGATCCGCGACCGTCACTCCGACATTCCGCGCTGCACGCGCGTGCCGCACTCGCGGGCCTGTCGCATCACCTGCCCCACGGTGAAGACCCAGCGCGGGGACACGTCGCAGCCCGCCGCTTCGAGCGCGGCGGCAGCCCAGTGGTTGCAGTTGTTGAAGACGTGGTACGTCAGCGGCGACCGGTAGAAGCGACTGTCTGCGTAGTAGCCGGGGGCCGCGACGGTCGCGCCTCCGGTCGAGTCGGCGGCGAACGATTCGGCCACGAAGGCAACGAGGGCATCGATCTCGGCTTCCCCCACCGGCACGCGGACGACGGCCTGCTCTGGAAACCGATCGAGAACGGCCCCGCCGATGGGCACGACGTGGAGCACGCTGCCTGTAGGCCAGGCGCCGGCCCGGAGCACGCCCCATATTCCCCGCGACTGGCCCGTATAGTAGCGCGCCTCTCCCCAGCCCACCTCCAGGTACCGCGCGTTCGGGAAGTCGTCGAGGACCGGCCATTGCCCGCGCGGAATGTCAGCCCGGCGCACGGCAATGCCTGCGTGCCAGCCGTGCTGAACGACGTAGACGGTGCTTGTGCTGTCGGCCGTAGGCTGAACCGCCTGGCGCGGCAGATGACAACGGACCGCTAGGAGGAGGACCCAGACGGCCAACGCCCCAACAACAAGACCGCGCCACCAGCGCATCCGCACGGGGAACCGATCAGTGGACAGCATCGAGGGACACGTTCAATCACTGGTCTACCTCCCGAGATCCACAACAACGTTCTTCGCCCTGCACTTTTCCCGCTCTCCCCCTTCATTTCCGCGTCGAGAGTGTTACGTTGTGCTGCAGAGCGCGCCCGCTCGTCCAACACCACCGTATCCTCTCCATGCCGGTTCCATCAACGTACCTTTCGCGCATCGAGGAAAACCTCGCCGCTGGAGACGCCACCGAGCACACCCACCGCTCGGCCCTGAAGGCGCTGCTCGAAACGAGTGCCGCTCATTGCCGAACACGGCGGCTGGCCCCTCCCTGGAAGCACGATCGCCGGCGCCGAGCCGGAGCCCACTCCGTAACGTCTCGCCTCCTTTTCCTCCGACCTTCCATTCCTCATGGATCAAAACGCTGCCCTCCGTTCCCACCTCACGGACCTCCTCACCGCCCGGCAGGCTCACTGCACGTTCGAGGACGCCGTCGCGCACGTGCCGTCCGATCGCCGCGGCGAGCGGCCCGACGACATGCCCTATTCGGTGTGGGAGCTCGCCGACCACATCCGTGCCGCCCAGCGCGACATCCTCGACTACTGTCGCGACCCGGACTACGAGGCCCCCGACTGGCCTTCAGGCTACTGGCCCGACACCGCCGCGCCGCCGGACGAGGCTGCCTGGGAGGACTGCCTCGCTCAGGTGCGAAGCGATCAAGAGGAACTGTGCGACCTCGTCACCGACGAGACGCTCGACCTCTACGACACCGTCCCGTCCAGCGACGAGCACACGTACCTCCGCGAGGCGATGCTCGTGGCCGACCACACCGCCTACCACGTCGGCCAGATTGTGACGGTGCGCCGTCAGCTTGGCCTCTGGCCGCCGAGCGGCGACCACGGATGAGCGCTAGAGCAGAGAATGCGCCGATCTCCTCTCCGCACGTGGACCCAAATCGGATCCAGAACGAAAGCCCAGAGAGAGTGGAAAGAGCGAGTCCGGGGCAACCGTCCCGCACGCTCCACCCTCCCTCGGGCTCACATGCTTTTTCTGTGCGTACGTCGCACGTTCCGCTTAAACTCCCGGCGTACTAAACCCTGCGAACGTTTCCACATTCTTGGCGGTGAAGCCTCCGGTAACCGTCACCGACTCCTCAGTAAAGTCCGAGCCGGTAAACGTGTATTTCGTGGCCGAGGCGTCGATTGTACCCCCCACCTCGCCATCCGATGACGTCTCGAGGGTGAGAGTACCGCTCTCAATGACGTAGAAAGGCTCATTCTGGAAATTGGCGACATCCTCGTAGAGGAAGCCCGCGAACTGAGAGGGCTGAAGCCCTTCCCCTCTGGAAAACTCATAGTCGCCGGTGCCGGGGCGGGAAGAAGACCGAGCCATGAAGCCAAAGAGGCCCTGACTTGCACTCCCGGAAGAAAAAGACTCATTGTTGCTCAGATAGATGCCGAACACCTGCTCATTGGTCTCCGGGTTCTCAGCGTCGTAGAAAAATGAGTAGCCATTCACCGTGGCTTGTGCTGCTGCCTTCCCAGCCGTCGCACTCGACGGCGTGGACTCGATGGTCAGCGTGAACTCGTTATTGATCTCCTCATTCTCACTCGCCCCGCCGGAGTCGCACCCCTGGAGAGCGAGCGCAAGAGGAAGCAGTGCGAGAAAAAGGATGTGGCGCGAAATTCGAGATTGCGTAGTTCTCATATTGGTTGGACTATTAATTTCTTGTTATAATAGAAAATTCTTTACATACCGAATGATCATTGCACAGTCGGGCGGCACACGCTGTTCGTCGCTCCTCGTTCTAGAGGTGACGGTCCAAATACGTCTCTGCCTCCGCACGGACCCGACTGCGCGTCGGCGTTAGGAACAGACTTAGATCAATCGACACACGCACGACTTCCTCCCCTACCTCAATGTTCCCATCGGCTCCCTGCCCGTCGAAGTGGAGAGTGTTACCGGCCCAGTGGTAGTCGGCCCCGAGGTCGTCCTCAAGTTTCTGGGCAACGCGTTCCACCGCGGCCCGCGCCTCATCAAGACCCAGGGAGTGCGAGCGTGTGATGTTGATGTCAGCCATTGCGGAGACCGTTCGTGGGGAAAGAGTGAGCGACCGGAAACGGGGTACGAAGAGCCGAACAGTCCGTTCTCTCCACCACCCCTTCCACACATCCACGCATCTACTTGTAACTGCCCCGCCGTCGTCGTTTGTTGTGGGCGTCCCCGCCTGTACTCCCCACCGTTTTTCTCATTCGCATGCGCCCTACCCACCACCGCCGCCTCTCCCTCCTCGTCCTCGGCCTGCTTCTGCTGCCCCTCGCGGCCCAAGCCCAGCCGACCGAGGCTCTGCAGTCGCCTGCCGCGTTTCTCGGCTACGAACTGGGCGAGCAGTTTACGCCGCACCACCGGGTCGTCGACTACGTGCGGCACGTGGCCGAGCACTCCCCCCGCGTTATGCATCGGCAGTACGGTGCCTCGGTGGAGGGACGGCCCCTCCTCCTGGCCACCGTCACCACACCGAACAACCAGAATCGCATCGAGACGCTCCGCCGCGACAACCTGAAGCGGGCAGGCCTTGTCGAGGGCGAGTCCCAGGCCGAGCCGACTGCCATCGTCTGGCTCAGCTACGGCGTCCACGGCAACGAGTCTGTCTCCACCGAGGCGGCGCTCCGCACGCTCTACGCCCTCGGCAATCCACAAAACACCCGGACGGGCGGGTGGCTCGAAAACACCGTGGTCCTGCTCGACCCCTGCCTCAACCCCGACGGCCGCGCCCGCTACGTGCAGTGGTACCGGCACATGACGGGCGATGAGCCCAACGTCCGCCCGGCGGCTCGCGAGCACCACGAGCCCTGGCCCAGCGGTCGCACCAACCACTACTACTTCGACCTCAACCGCGACTGGGCCTGGGGCACGCAGCCGGAGACGCGGCACCGCCTCGACGCCTACCACCGCTGGATGCCGCAGGTCCACGTTGACTTCCACGAAATGGGCGTGAACGAGCCCTATTACTTTGCCCCCGCCGCCGAGCCGTTCCACGAAAACCTGACCGAGTGGCAGCGCGAGTTTCAGTTCACCATCGGGCGCAACCACGCCGAGTATTTTAATGAGAACGGCTGGCTCTACTTCACCGAAGAGGTCTTCGACCTGTTCTACCCCGGCTACGGCGACACCTGGCCCCTCTTCAACGGCGCCATCGGGATGACCTACGAGCAGGGCGGATCGGGTCGGGCCGGACGGGGAATCATCACGGCTGAGGGCGACACGCTCACGCTGACTGAGCGCCTCCGCCACCACCACACCACCGGCCTCTCCACCGTGGAGGCGACGGCCGAGCACCACGAGCGCGTGGCCCGGCAGTTTTCCGGCTACTACGCCTCGGCCCAGACAAATCCGCCGGGGGAATATCGAACGTACGTCATTCAGCGGGACGCGCAGGGAGACCGGCTTGCCGCCCTCGCCGACCACCTCGATCGCCAGCGCATCCGCTACGGCTACGCCACCGAGACGCGCACGGTGGAGGGACACTCCTATCGGACCGGCGACACGCAGCAAACCCAGATCCAGCAGGGCGACCTCATCGTCAACACGGCGCAGCCCAAGGGACGCCTCGCGAAGGTGCTCCTGGAGCCGAAAACGACAATCGTGGACTCGCTGACGTACGACATCACCGCCTGGGGCCTCCCCTACGCCTACGGCCTGGAGGCCCACGCCCTCACGGAGCGCATCACGCCGGATACCGACTCGATGCCAATTTCGATGCCGGCGCTGTCCGGCAACACCGAGGCGCCCTATGCCTACGTCACGCCGTGGACGAGCCGGGCCGATGCCCGCTTTGCGACCGCCCTCCTCGACAACGACATTCGCTTCCGATTTGCCACGAAGTCGTTCACCCTGGACGGCCGCGGCTACGACCCGGGCGCGCTCGTGGTGACCCGCGCCGGAAATACGAATCGGACCGACCGCTTTGACGCGGCGGTGCGTCGGTTGGCCGAGACCCACGACCAGTTCCTCCACGCCGTGCCCACCGGCTTCACTGAACAGGGCCCGGACTTCGGCTCCGACGCCTTCAGGTTCGTTGAGTCCCCGCACGTAGCGGCCCTCTCGGGCCCGCCCACCACGCCGTCCCGCATTGGGGAGGTATGGCACTTCTTCGACCGGCAGATTAACTACCCCGTCACCCTCCTCCCAGCCGACGACTTCGAAGCCTCGATGCTCGACGACGTGGACGTGCTCGTGCTTCCAAGCGGCTATTACGGCGATTGGCTCACGGACGCGCGAGTCCAGACCCTCACCGAGTGGGTGCGGCGGGGCGGACGGCTCATTTCAATGGGCAATGCCAACGACGCGCTGATCGACCACGCCCCGTACGCCCTCGCCCGCACGGAAACGTCCAGTCCGGACACGGCTGACACGGACGCGTTCGAACCATACGCGACGGAAACTCGCGAACAACTGGCCGGGGCCACACCGGGCAGCATCCACCGCGTGCAACTGGACGACTCACACCCGTTGGGCTTCGGCATCAAGCCGCCGTACTTCACGCTCAAGCGCAATGACGATGCCTATGCCTACCTCGACGAGGGACAGACGGTCGGGGCTCTCAGGGCGCCCGCGCCGGTGAGCGGTTTCATGGGCCACGAAGCGCAGCAAAAGGTCAACGACACCCTCCTCTTCGGCACGCAGTCGCTCGGCGACGGACAGGTTACGTACTTCGTGGACAACCCCCTCTTCCGGGGCTTCTGGTACAACGGCCAAGTCCTCTTCGCCAACGCCGTCTTCTTTGTGGGGAATGGCTAACGGAGTCAGGGGCCAATTCCCCAGCGCCCTCATTCCCCCATTCTCAGATTAGTCCATGCCGATAGAGAACATCTTCTCCAGGTCGTGGCTGGAGTGGACGCGGAAGCCGATGAGCGTCTCCGTGTCCGTAATGCCCTCGACCTGACGGATTTCGTTCGTCACGAGGTCGGCGAGGGCCTCATTTTCGGGGACGCGAATCATGGCGACGAGGTCGACGCGACCTGCTACGGAGTGCACCTCGCTGATGCCGTCGAGCGCTGCGAGGGTATCGGCCACCTCGTTGACCTTGCCGCGTTCGGTGTCGAGAAGGACGATCGCTGTGACCATGGGAGGCGTGTGGGCGGTTTTGCGTATGGGTGTGTGAGAGTGGGCGTGGAGGCGCAGGACCAATATACACCCAAACGCCCAGACGCCCAAACGCATCTTCTCTCGGAAAACAACCTCCTCCAATGGCGTCCTCCACCGATGCCCTCTCCTCCGGCGACCATTACGTCTACGTCGTCGAGTGCAGCGACGGCACCTACTACACCGGCTACACCACGGACGTGGAGCGGCGCGTGGCCGAGCACAACGACGGGACGGCGGCCAAGTACACCCGGGGACGACGCCCGGTCACGCTGGTACACGTGGAAACCTACGAGACGCAGTCCGACGCCATGCAACGCGAGCATGCGATTAAGCAACTGCGCCGGGCAGCGAAGGAGCGGCTCGTTCGGAGTAGCGAGTAGCAGCCCCTGCTGCGCCCGTCGGCGCTACTGGACCTCAACGGTGTTTTGTGCGCTGTCCGTGGCGCCGCGATCGTCGGTCACCGTGACCGAGACCTCGTAACTTCCCGGCTCTTCGAAGGTGTGCGTGGAGGTTTCCCCCTCCGCCGTTCCTCCATCGCCAAACGTCCAGCTATAGGACACGACCTTTCCATCCGGATCCGGGTCGGTGGCCCGGGCCTCGAAGGTCACCTCCGTTCCCGCACTTGGGTTCTTCGGCGTGAACGAGAATCCCACGCCGGGCGGCTCGTTCACCTCCGATACCGTGTTGCACCCCGCCAGCACGAGGAAAAGGACGAGGACCAGCCGAGCGGCGTACTGCATGATCGAGAACCGGATCGAAGAACGAGAAATCGAGATTCTGTCGGTCCCGACCACTGTCGGGGGTTACTACGCGGGAGATCGCCTTCAACCCATTCAACGCTCCTCACGCCTCACGTTTCAGAGTCCGTTTGGCGAACAGCTCCAACAGGAGAAGCTCGACATTCCCAGCACGCTTACAGGTATCCGGTGTCCGGGACGGGAGAAGGAGGGCCTCAGGGTCGAAGGCGGTTTTCCAGAACCAGAAAGGGGAGACGAGAGCCAGCCGTCTTCGCCTTCTCACTCTTTCCCGAATACCGCCGCGCAAAATTTCCAAGCACAAGATCAACGTCGTCGTCCCCGTCGTAATCTTCCGCGTCCATGCTAATCCATCGTCCGTACTCTTCGATTGGGAGAGCGTGAGGCAGAAAATCCATATCCCCCTCCTGTTCCAGATAGACAACATCCTGAGCGAGCCGGTCCTGGATGTCCGCAAAAAACCCGATCAAACCGATGTCGAGGTCACCGTCCTCGTCAAAATCCTCGGCGATCGCTTCTGTTGCCCCGTTGAAGTGGTAAAAATACCTCTTCTCATATTCAAAACCGCCCTTATTAACATAAATGTATACACCATGAAATTTCTTGAGGATGTTTGAGTAGTCGGCATTATCCCCGCTGGTGTACAGAAGATCCGGCCTGGCGTCGTCGTTGAAATCGGCGATCTGCAGACTCGACGAACCGTAGTGGGGTGGAAACCGAACAAGATTCTTCTGCTCAAACTCCCCGTTCCGATCATTCAAAAAGAGCCAGACCCCCTCTTTCGAGTGCCCAAAGAGTACCATTACGTCCAACCAACCGTCGTTATTAAAGTCTACAGTTTGAGCATCGACGGCGCCCGGGGTCGGCCGGAGAATCGTTTTCTTGTACGTCCGATCGGGCTGCTGCTCGTACAAATATAACCCGCCGGTGTCGTGGCCAAACCCACACACGACCCAGTCTCGACGGCCATCCCGGTCAAAGTCTCCGGGACGCGCACAAACCGGGCGCGGTAATTGACGGGCGAGGAATCGGCCTGACCCGGTATTCAGATTCAGATCCCAGACTTTTCCAGTCGCCACATTGACGGCCCGCATTGTCCCAATGGACGTGAACACAGCATGCCGGTTGCCGGTGGAGTCACGAATAAATTGCACCTCGACCCCCTTCATCGAAGGGCTCTCGATCGGCGTCCGCTGCAGTTCTTGATTCCATCGATACAACCTTCCCGAGGTCACGTCGCTGGTATAGATGTGATGATGGAGCGAATCGATCGCAACCATCGCCGTGGCCGGGAATCGCCGCCGAGCCTCCACAGAGGGCTTCCGAACTGAAAAGAGCGAGAGATCCCGCTGGAGGTGTTCCGGGGGAGGGGGAAGGCGTAGCGTATCCGGGGCTTCTGACCGAAAATACGCGACGATCTTTCGCCACTCGGAAAGGGTGAGTGTCGAATCGGAACTCGAGCGTTGAGCGCTGCCGACCGGCTTGTAATATTCGTTTTCCCACAACACCTGTATGCCAAACTTGGGGGCCATGGCCGGCAGCACCCCATTCACCCACGTTTCTCGGTCGAGGGAGGAGGGAGACACGGGCTCGTGGCACGTCTGGCAGTGCTTTTTTGCGAGTTGCCGCCCTTCCCGGACGATTGAATCCTCGCCGGCAGAGCCGTCCGGATCGGCACAGCTCAGAGAAAGAACGGTGGCGACGAGAAGGGTCAAAAGAAATGCTCCGATGTAACGCAAAGGCATTCCAGGCCGGATTCTTCAATGGGACTGGGGGCTGGCGAGACGCAGTGGACGAAGCATCCATGGAGTGCCCGAGAGAGCCCCTGCCTCATAGCCGCAGACTGCAGATGGTGGACAGCCCGTCACAGTGCTAGTTGGCCGCTAATTGGCCGCCTGCGGACTGCCGTCTCGTCAAAATAGCACGTAGGTCGCACCGCGAGCATCCATAATACCGCCTAGATCTTCTGATCTCAAAGCGAAGTACCGGGCCGGGTCGAGGCGCCATGCAACCGGCTCTGAACCACCGAACACCTGCGCCCGCAGTGCCGGAGAAATCGAAGGGCAAAAATGCGGCCGCTCCAAAATATTGGATTCACTACAGATTCATTTTTATGAAGACGACGGAATTGATTTTACAGATCCTACAACCTTGGTTCTCATTAAGATCATAAAACCGCTTCCAAAGCGCCACCTTGCTGCGGTTTTGAGGATTGAAAAATATCACCTCACCACGTGTATTCGGGCCAAGCCTATAGATGTAACATGCAACGGATGATACGCTCTTCTTTGGTGCTTACGGTCGGGCGACGTTTCAGACAGATCGCGCTCGGATTTGGAGCCGTGCTTGTTCTGTGGGGCGTTGCATTCTTTTCTCTCGGGCACGCGCAGGTCACGGTGACGGGAACCGTGACCGACTCGTCGAGTGGCGAACCGCTTCCCGGAGTGAACATCCGCGTGGTAGACGCGCAGACTGGAGCCGTCACGAACGCGGACGGCGAGTACGAGTTGACGGCGCCCAGTGCTCAGGGGCGCCTCCAGTTTTCGTTCGTGGGCTACGAAACGACTACTGTCCCCATCGAGGGGCGCTCGACCATCAACGTCACGATGATGCCGACGACGCTCACCGGGAGCGAGGTGGTGATCGTGGGGTACAGCGAGGAGCGCCGCGCCGATCTGACGGGGGCAGTCGACGTGGCCGATGTCGAGGACATGCAACAGCTCAGTTCGGCACAGGTCACCGAGCAGCTTCAGGGGCAGCTTGCGGGAGTCACCGTCCGAACGTCCGGCCAGCCCGGCGACCAGCCCCAGATCAATATCCGGGGCTTCAATACGTTTGGCAATAACCAGCCCCTCTTCATTGTGGACGGAGTGCCCACACAGGACATCTCATTCCTGAGCGCACAAAACATCGAGTCTCTCCAGGTGCTGAAGGATGCCGGGGCTGCCTCGCAGTACGGCGCGCGAGCATCGAACGGCGTGGTCGTGATCACGACCCGTCAGGGAGGAAACGAAGGGGAGATTTCCGTCAACTACTCCGCCAGTGTCGGCTACCAGGTCCCCCAATCGGGCAACGTGTACAATGCCCTTTCCCCTGCCGAACAGGGACAGCTTGAATGGAGAGCGCAGCGGAATACGATTGCCCGCAGCGACGATCCCAGCCAGACGCCGTCACACCCGATTTGGGGGAGTGGCGAAGAGCCCGACGTGCCGGAATGGATTCTTCCAGCTCGGGCTCAGGATCCCAATACGGATGACTACAACGTGAATCCGAACTACACGGACCCGGGAACGCTCGGCGATTTCAATTACTACATCCGGTCAAATCCCGACGGGACCAACTGGTTTGACGAGATCACTGATCCGGCGGCACAGACGTCTCACAACTTGAGTGTCGGAGGAGGTGGCGACCTTGGCAACTACTACACATCGGTCGGCTACACGAACCAGCAGGGAACGGTCACGAACACGTCCTACGAACAGTATTCTGTTCGGGCCAACACGGAGTTCGACGTGACGGACAACTTCCGGATTGGAGAGAATATTACGTTTACCCTCAGTGAGAACCTGCAGACCGGTACGCTCCAGGAGGGACAGGCTCTCGGCCACGCATACCGGGAGCACACCATCATTCCGGTGCACGACATCCAAGGGAATTTTGCCGGCACGATTGCCCCCGGACTCGGAAACGCAAAGAACCCGGTTGCCTTTCGTGAGCGGGCCGACGCCGACGATGCGGAGGACCGGCGTCTGTTTGGAAATGTGTTTCTGGAGTTCGACTTCCTCGAGAACTTCACGGCCCGAACGAACTTCGGCGCCGACATCAGTTCGGGGTACTTCAAGTCCTTCACGTATCCGGAGTACGAGAACTCGGAGAACGTGACGACGAATGCGTACAGCGAACAGGTCTACAACAACCGGAGCTGGACCTGGTCCAATCAGGCCACCTACGACGCCACGCTGGCGCAGAGCCACAATGTGACGGTCCTGGCGGCCGCCGAGGCCGTCCGGAATGTGGGGCGCTTCGATCAGGTAACGCGGCAGGGTTACTTTAGCTTCAACCCCGACTTCACGCAGCTGGCTACAGGAGCGGGCACGCCGACCGTCAACACCTCCGACCGGAGCGTAAACTCTCTCCTCTCCTTCATCGGAAACGTAGACTATAACTACGAGAGCACGTACCTCCTCAGCCTCACGGTTCGGCGAGACGGCTCATCCAAGTTTCTCGAGAACCAGTGGGGAACCTTCCCGTCGGTCACGGCCGGGGTGCGCCTTTCGAACCTCGGACCGCTGCAGGACATCGACTGGCTCACCGATTTGAAGATTCGAGGCGGCTACGGCGTGATGGGGAATCAGCTCAATGTGGATCCCAACAACGCCTACACGCTCTTCGGGGGCACCATTCAGAATTCCTACTATCCGCTCGATGGAGAGCACAATGACGCCCAGCAGGGGTTCCGGCGGGTGCGACTTGGAAACCCAGTCGCCAAGTGGGAGCGCAACGAAGACTTCAACGTGGGCGTCGACTTTGCTCTCTTCGAGGGTCAGTTCGAAGGAACGGTGGACTTCTACCAGAAGAACATTGATGATCTGCTGTTCAACCCGGCCTTGCCGGCCACGGCGGGAGCCGGAGCAGCCCCCTTCCGCAACGTGGCCAGCATGCGCAACCGGGGAATCGATATCTCGCTTCGCGGGGCTCAGTCGTTCTCCGACGAGACGGAGTTGAGTGGGCGGCTGACCTTCACCACATACAACAACGAAATCCAGTCGATTGCTGAAGGCGTCGAACAGTTCAGTCTGGACAATCGTCGATTCGGCGTTCCGATTATCCGGAACGAGGTGGGGCATCCCATCTCCTCCTTCTACGGCTACCGAGTCGAAGGCTTCTGGCAAAACCAGCAGGAAATTCAGCAGGCCAATCAAGGCGTCGAAGATGGGGAGTACATGCAGGATGCAGCCCCAGGCCGGTTCCGCTATGCGGACACAAACGGTGATGGGGAGATCACGTCCGCTGATCGTGTACATCTGGGAAGTCCGCATCCCGACTTCACCTACGGCCTGAACCTGAACTTCACGTACAGCAACCTCGACATCTCGATGCAGCTGTACGGCGAGCAGGGGAAGGAAATCTGGAACCAGACGAAATGGTGGACCGACTTCCGAGGAAGTTTTAATGGAATGAAGAGCGAGACGGCTCTCTATGACTCCTGGAGGGAGGAAGGGGATACCATGTCGGACGTCTCCGCCCCCGTTCAGGAGACGGGATACTTTGGCTATGCCACGGGAGGCGTACCCAACTCCTACTTCGTAGAGGATGGATCGTACCTGAGAGTCCGGAGCTTCCAGGTCGGGTACACGGTGCCGTCGTCCCTAGTCGGGGTGAGTCGGTTTCGAAGCCTGCGAATCTATGCTCAGGCCGAGAACCTCCTGACGATTACCGGCTACAGCGGGCTCGATCCAGACATCGGCGCCACCCAAAGCGCCGAAAACGTGGGAGGGGCCGGCACCACGAACTTCGGCATTGACGGAGGCGCGTACCCGACGCCCCGAATCTTCACAGTGGGAGTCAATCTCTCCTTCTAATGACCCCTCTCCTCGCTCCTCGCGACCTCAAAATTACGATTGGACCCATGAATATGTCGTATTTCCGGACCACATTTGTCGCCCTCTTTGCCCTGTCCCTCGGAGTGCTTCTTGCCTCCTGTGACGGCTTCTTGCAAGAGCCGCCGAAGGGCTCGCTGAGCGGAAGCGTCATTGAAAACCAGAAAGGGGTCGAGACGCTTCTCGTCGGGGCGTATTCTGCCCTCAGTGCGACTGAGACCACAGGCGGGGCCTCGGCGGGCATTGCGGGCGGGGATGCCTGGATGTCGGACCCGTCCCACTGGCCGTACGGTGCTGTGGCGAGTGACGTCGCTCAGAAGGGATCCATTCCGAACGACCAGGTCGAGGTTAACCCCCTCATGCGCCACTCCTGGACTCCCACGAACTCGTACTTCAACGGTCTCTGGTCCAATCGATTTGAAGGCGTTGCCCGGGCCAACGGCGTGCTCCGAACCCTGCAGGCTGCCGAAGAAAACATTCCGGATTCGGAAGCGAGCCGCATTCGGGGAGAAGCCCGATTCCTGCGAGCGTACTTCTACTTCGATCTGAAGAAGAACTTCGATAACGTCCCCTGGATCTCGGACACCACCGAAAACTTCAACCAGCCCAACAACATCGAGGAGGAAATCATCTGGCCGCGAATTGAAGCGGACCTCGAGTTCGCGATGAACAATCTCCCAGAGACGATGCCCGACCAGGGCCGAGCCAATCGGTGGGCCGCAGAGGCCTTCCTGGCGAAGGCACACCTCTACCAGGAAGAGTGGGCCGACGCCAAGGAGCATTTCGACAATGTCATTGCCAATGGCATGACTCCCTCTGGCGTGCCCTATGCATTGGAAGAACAGTATTCGCACAACTTCAACGCCGCGGAGCAGGACGCCGAAAATTCGGAGATTGTCTTCTCTGTGGAGATGACTGGAGACGATGGGAGTGGAGAGATTCCGAACTCGTGGACGGGGTACAAGCTGAACTATCCCCATGGAATCGCCCCCTTCCGCTGCTGCGGCTTCTTCCTGGCGTCCCACGATCTGGTCAATTCCTTTAAGACGACCACTGGAGGGATTCCACAACCCGACGGCTTTACGGAGGCTTTCAACAACATGGGTTCGGTCTTGAAACACGACCAGGGGGTACCTGCGGATGAGCAATACGCTCCTCCGACGAACGCCAGCCTCGATCCCAGGCTCGACTGGACCGTCGGCCGTCGCGGCGTTCCATTTCACGACCACGGTCCCCATCCGGGCAACCGGTACATTCGGGGTTCCTCGAGCTACGCGGGCCCGTACTCGGCGAAGAAGCATATCTGGCGGCGACGCAACACGAGCATCGCCAACAACGCGAACTCCTGGGCGCCGGGCACGGGCGTCGACTATCCGGCCATGCGCTTTGCCGACGTGCTGCTGATGGCAGCCGAGGCCGAGCTTGAGGCCCCCAATGGGACAGTGCAACAGGCGCTTTCATACGTGAACGACGTTCGGGAGCGGGCCGCCAACTCCAATGGCTTCGTCACCAACAGCATGAACGAGGCATTTGCGCTCGCTGTGGTCGACAATCAGGCCGACATGCTGGCCACCAGCCCCAGTGCATTTGACTGGGTGGTACGCACCGATCGGAACTCCACGTTCATGTACCTCGGGACCGGCCCCGCGAGCGACATCAGCAACTGGAATGAATACCCCAACCCGGCCGACAACTACAATATCGAGCCCTACACGATGGCCGAGTTTACGTCGCCCCCCGGGGCCGAGCGACGGGTCCACTTCGAACGGAAGCTCGAGCTCGCAATGGAAGGCCACCGCTTCTACGACCTCGTGCGGTGGGGCCGGGCCGAAACGCGGATGAATGAGTACTTCAGCTACCAGGGTGAGATCACCGGTGACGTCAACACCGGAGATAACTTCGAAAATGGCGTCTTCCCGATCCCACAAACCCAGATCGACATCAGCGTGGTGGACGGAGAACCGCAACTGCAGCAGAATCCCGGCTACAACTAGGCTCTGCCTGAGGGTTGTAGCTCAGAAAGCTGACTGGTGTGATCGAGAAGCGTCTTGCGGGTCCCGCACCTCAAGGAATGGGGGCGCGTGTTCATCCAGACGTAGAGCTGAGTGCGTTGGCGCTTAGCGAGTGCCGGCCCGTGTAGGTCCGACCGAAGCTATCGGGGGCCTCCGGATCCGGCTGGCATCGGGGTTGGCGGGAGCGTAGTAGAGGTGTCGGTGGGCTGGAGCTCCACCACGTGTGCTTTTCCGGCTGATCGTCGCCCTCGTGGAGACGCCGGCTCATCGGATCGATGCCCACGTGGAAACGTCGAATGATCTAAATGACACCCTCGCTCTATGCGTAGAGGTCAATTCCACGTTTCAGAAGTTCGAGCAGTCGTGCAAGGACATCACGCCCTACGTCGTTGACGCCCGCTATCCCGGTCCCAAAGATCCGGAGACGACCGAGGAAGCGCGGAGACTCGTTGCCGCCGCCGACCAGATCTACCAGTTCACCCGCAAGCTCAACTGAAACCACTTCTCTCTGCCTCCAAACACGCAACGCAAAATGCCCAACGCTTAGCGCGTCTCCGGAACGCCGCTCCGTCTCCAGTGTGAGAACGACCCCACACATCATTCACACACCCACACGCTGAGGGAATGAGCGACGAGTTTCTTGAGCAGAACGTGCGCTACGTAAAAGGCGTCGGCGAGAAGCGGGCCGACGTGTGGGCCGAGCAGCATGGCGTGCGCACCGTGCGCGACCTGCTCCACTTTTACCCCCGCCGCTACCTCGATCGCACCACCATCACCCCTGTGGGGCGCCTCCAGGAAGGCCCCGATCCGGTGACCGTCGTGGGCACCGTGCAGTCCACGAATGTCGTGCCCGGCAAGAACCAGAAGCGGTTCGAGCTCATCCTGCAGGGCGAGCAGAGCGGGCGCATGAAGTGCACCTGGTTCCACGGCCTCGGATGGGTGCGCAAGGTGTTCGACGAGGGCGACCGCGTGGCTGTCCACGGCACTGTGGAGAAGTACGGCCGCTGGTTCTCCATGACACACCCCGACTTTGACCACTTGAACGACGAGGGCGCGATCCTCGACACGGGCCGCATCGTGCCCCTCTACCCAGGCGGAGAGGCGATGAGCAACGTCGGCCTCACGAGCCGCTCCGTCCGTCGCATCCTCTACAACCTGTTCAAAGAGCACGGGCTGAAACTCAAGGAGACAATGCCCGACTGGCTCGTGGACGAATACGACCTGATGGAAGGGCGCGTGGCGCTGCGGGCCATTCACTTTCCGAAGAGCCAGGCCGAACTCAAAAGCGCGAAGCGACGCCTCAAGTTCGAGGAGCTCTTTTTCATTCAACTCATGCTCGCCCAGATGCGGCAGCGGCAGGAGGAGGTGGCTGGTCCCACATTCGACGATCCGGGTGTCCACACCGAGGAGTTCGTCCGCGAGGTGCTGCCGTTCGAGCTCACCGGCGCCCAGAAGCGCGCCCTGCGCCACGTCATCGACGACACGCAGACCGGCACGCAGATGAACCGCCTCCTCCAGGGCGACGTGGGCAGCGGAAAGACGGTGGTGGCCGTCGCGGCCATGATGCACGCCTACGACAGCGGCTACCAGAGTGCCTTCATGGCACCGACGGAGCTACTGGCCGAGCAGCACTACCAAAACCTCACGAAGTACCTGCGCCCGATGGGATTGCTGCCGCACCTGCTGGTGGGCGGGCAGCCAAAGTCGGAGCGCGAGGCCATCCTGAAGGACCTGGAGGAGGGGCGCGTGCCCGTCGCCATCGGCACGCACGCGCTCATTCAGGACGAGGTGGAGTTCGACAACCTCGGTCTCGCCATCGTCGACGAGCAGCACCGCTTCGGCGTCGCCCAGCGGGCCGAGATGTTCGAGAAGGGCGCCCAGCCGCACATGCTACTCATGACGGCCACGCCCATCCCCCGCTCCTTGGCGATGACCCTCTACGGCGACCTCGACGTGTCGAAGATCGACGAGATGCCGCCAGGCCGCAAA
>CAZBIB010000025.1:0-20844 GCA_964491575.1 uncultured Salinivenus sp.
AGAGTGCGGTTATCGACGAAACAGTGGGGGCGGTGCAGGAGATGAGTAAGCAACAGATTGGGGCCCTCATTGCCTTCCAGCGCAGCACGGGACTCCGAAGCTACGTCGAGACCGGAAAACTTCTGGAAGCGGACGTGTCTCAGGACCTGCTGATGACAATTTTTTACGGGCAGAACCCCCTTCACGACGGGGCCGTCATCATCAACAACGGCCGCATCGAGGCCGCCCGGTGCATCCTGCCCGTGTCCACGAGCATGAAGCTGAGCCCGCAGCTGGGCCTCCGTCACCGCGCCGCCGTAGGCCTCACCGAGCAGACCGACGCGTTCGTGGTGGTGGTGTCCGAGGAAACGGGGGACATCAGCGTGTCGCGCGACGGCGCTCTCATCTCCAACATTTCCCCGGAGGAGCTACGTACGTATCTGACCAGCGCCCTCACGGGACAGCCGACCTCGCAGGCGAGCGTCGCCGCGTCGGCAGCGGCCTGATCTTGGCCTGCACCCGCTCCTCCAAGCATTCCGTTATTGCAATATGGCCTCTTCACCGCCCGACGACAACAACGACCGCCGGTACCGGCGGCGCCGCGAACAGCTCGTCGAGACGCTTCGCTCGCGGGGCATTCACGACGAGCGTGTGCTGGCTGCCTTCCGGGCGGTGCCCCGGCACGCATTCGTGGACCCAGCCCTGCGCGATCGGGCGTACGCCGACGAGGCGCTCCCGATTGGGCTCAACCAGACCATCTCGCAGCCCTTCACGGTGGCGTACCAGACTTCGCTGCTGGAGGTGCAGCCGGACGACCGCATTCTGGAAGTGGGCACGGGCAGCGGGTACCAGGCCGCCGTGCTCTGTGAGCTCGGCGCTCGCGTGTTTTCCATGGAGCGGCACGAGGGGCTGCTCTCCCGCGCCCGGTCCCTGCTCGATGAGCTCAGCTACGATGTGCGAACGCAGCACGGGGACGGCACGAAGGGGTGGCCTGCCTTTGCACCGTACGACTGCATTGTGGTCACGGCGGGCGCTCCCGAGATTCCAGACCCGCTTTTGAACCAGCTCCGCGAGCCGTCCGATGCGAAGGGGCGCCGTGGGGGGCGGCTCGTCATCCCCATTGGGGGCAGCGGGGGGCAGACCATGACGCGCATCACTCGCTCGGGCCCCGGCCCACACGACTACGAGCGGGAGGAATTTCACTCGTTCCGCTTCGTGCCGCTGGTGAGCGAGGAGGGGGACGAGTAGAGGGTTGGAAGTCGAGCAGTAGGCTTAATCGGGCCGTTTTCTCAATGTCGGCTTGGTGGACCTGCAACAAAGCCGCCCGGTCTAAATATGAGATAAGCGCGCTCGTGCTCTTCGCTGGCGCCAAGGCTGGTAGTGCCTGGGACGGAGGGATAGGGTTCGTTCTTCACCACCTGCTGCCAGGCCGACTTCGCTCTGTCGTTTGACACGGATTTCTCCGACGATCTCATGAAGCGTCTCAGCAAATATCACGTTCTTCCGGCTGTTGTCCTCATCGCCTTCGGGGCGGTGCTCGGAGTGCAGCTTGATGCCTACCTCTCCGACGAAAACCTGGGCGAACAGCTCAGCAAGATGAGACGGGCATTTGTCGTCATCAACCAGAAGTACGTGGATCAGGTGAATGCCACCGACGTGGCGGAGGAAGGCGTGAAGGGAATGGTGAACAGCCTCGATCCCCATTCCACCTACATTCCCGCCGACCGCGCCGAGGACGTGAAGGATCAGTATCAGGGGTCCTTCGGCGGCATTGGGATCGTGTTCGAGGTGCCGAACGACACGGCCCGCGTCATCTCGCCGCTGGCCGGAGGGCCCAGCGAGGAGGTCGGCGTCATGGCCGGAGACCGCATCGTGGGGATCGAGGACTCGTCGGCCATCGGACTTGCGTCCGGCGAGATCCAGAACCGCCTGAAGGGAGAGGTCGACACACAAGTGCAGATGACCGTCTACCGCCCCACGGTGGGCGAGCGCTTCACCTTTACCATTACGCGGGAGAAGATCGAGACGCAGTCCGTCCGATCGCCGTACATGGTGGACGAAGAGACCGGATACATGAGCATCAACCGGTTCACCATGAAGACGCACGACGAGTTTCGGCAGGCCGCGAAGACGTTGCTCAACAAGGGCATGGAGCGGCTCGTGCTTGACCTCCGAGGCAACCCGGGCGGTGTGATGCGCTCGTCCTGGCAGATCGCAAATGAGATGCTGGGTGGAGGCATGACGATCGTGGAAACGAAGGGTCGGAGCGAGCGCATGAATCGAACAATCTCGGCGAAGCCGGGGGGACTGCTCCGCGAGAAGCCCATCATTGTGCTCGTGAACCGGGGATCGGCGTCGGCGAGCGAAATTCTCACCGGTGCCCTGCAGGACCATGACCGGGCCTTCATTGTGGGACGGCGCACCTTCGGCAAGGGGCTCATTCAGAAGCAGTTCGACCTCGGAGACAAGAGCGTGCTCCAGATGACTGTGGGCCGCTACTACACGCCGGTGGGCCGCCTCATTCAGTCGCCCTACGAGCGCGGCAACCGGCAGGATTACTACGAGGAGAAGTTTTCGACCATTAACCAGGCCACCTTCCACCTGAACGAGTACCGAGAGAGCCTTCCGGACTCGCTGGCCTACAAGACGGACCACGGCCGGACGGTATTTGGGGGAGGGGGCATTCTCCCCGACTACGTGGTGCAGCCGGACACCACTGCGCTCACCTATCTCGTTCAGAGCGGGCTCGACTATGCGTTTGCCCGGAAGTGGTTCACGAAGCACGAGACCGAGCTCCGCAGCAGCTGGCAGGAACGCCCCGAAGAGTTCCAGGCCTCCTTCGAGCCCTCCAGTGAGATGATGGACTCATTCTGGTCCTTCGCGGAGGAAAACGGAGTCACGATCACGCAGGATCCGGATTCAGTCAACGTCGCTGAGCAGATCTACGCGAGAGCCACGGCTCAGGAGAATCAGGACTTTGTAGCCACGCGGGTGAAGGGATACCTCGCGCGCCTGATCTACGGGCGGGGCGTGGCGCGTCCGATTCTGAACAAGGCCGATCCGGTCTTCCAGGAAGCCATGGCGCTGTGGCCGTCGTCCCGCGAACTGGCGGCCTACCACACGACGAGACAGTCGTCGTCGGTGAAGCAGGAGTGACCTTACGGATATGGACGCAGACCTGGGGGAATTCGTGGTTTGCACTACTTGGTGATTCCGTCGAAGGCTCTCCACAGGACCTCCGCGGGGTGCCGGGCGGTTCGGTCCGTCACATCCTTGATCTGCGAGCGGCACGAGAAGCCGGGGACTGCGAGTGCGGTATTAGGGGCGGTCTGACGCACGGCAGGGGCGAGGCGGAGCTCGGCCATCTGCTTCGAGACGTCGACGTGCTCGCTCTCGTAGCCAAAGGCCCCGGCCATGCCGCAGCAGCCTGCGTTGACGGCCTCCACCTCGTAGTCCGGCAGGCGCAGCGCTCGCTCCGTGGCCTCGGTGCCGATGAGTGCCTTTTGATGGCAATGCCCGTGCAGCATCACATTCCCACCGCCGTTCGCCCACGTGATCTCCTCAAACACACCGTCTGCCACCCGCTCGGCCACGTATTCCTCAAACGTGTAGGTGGCCTCGGCGACCATTTCAGTCCGAGGGTCGTCGGGCAGCAGGTCCAGAAACTCGTCGCGCAGCGTGAGGATGCAGCTCGGCTCCAGGCCCACGATGGGATGGCCCGCCTCCGCGTAGGGGTGCAGCGCCTCCACAGTCCGCCGGGCGCGGCGCTGGGCCGCGGGCACCTTGCCTTTTGACAGCAGGGTGCGCCCGCAACAGAGGCGCGGCTGAGGGAGCGTCACGCGGTGGCCCGTGGCGTCCAGAAACTGTGCGGCGGCCCGGAGCGGCGGTGGGGTGTGGTAGTTGTTGAACGAGTCGGCGAAGAGCACGACGGTCGGGCCGCTGCGAGACCAGGAGCGATCCTGAAACCATTGTCGGAACGTCTGCCGCGCGAAAGGGGGGAGCGAGCGCTCCGCACTCACCCCGAGCATCTTTTCCCCGAGGCTCCGCAGGGCGGGCTGGTCCCCGAGCCAGTTCACCAGCGAGGCAAGTGGAGTGCCGCTGACGAGGCCGGCGAGGGTGGGCTGGCGCGCGAACAGCCGGGTCCGGAGTGGCATCGGGTTGTCGTCCCAGTAGTGGTGCAGCCACTCCGTCTTGATCTTCGCCATATCGACGTTCGAGGGGCATTCCGTCTTGCACGCCTTGCACTGAATGCACAGGTCCATGACCTCGGCCATGTCGTCGCCCGTCATGGCGCCCTCCGACAGGTCGCCCGCGAGAGCACTACGCAGTGCGTTGGCGCGGCCGCGAGTAGAGTCCGGTTCCTCGCGGGTGGCCATAAAGCTGGGGCACATGGTGCCGGATCGGAGCTTGCGGCAGGCTCCATTGCCGTTGCACTTCTCCACAGCCTCTGCGAAACTTCCCTCGTCCGAGAAGTCGAGCTCCGTAGGGAAAGGGCGCGTCCGGTAATCGGGGCCCATCCGCAGGTGCTCGTCCAACGGCGGAGCGTCGACCACCTTGCCAGGATTCAGGATCCGATTCGGATCGAAGAGGGCCTTGGTCTCGCGGCATAGCTCGTAGAGATCCTCGCCCAGAATGGCGGGATTTGCCCAGCCGCGCGCAATGCCATCCCCGTGCTCCGACGACACGACCCCGCCGTACTTCTTGACGAGGTCGAGCGACTCTTTGGCGATCTGCGTCATCTTCTCCACCTCCGCCTCATCCTTGGTGTTGACGAACGGCCGCACGTGGAGGCAGCCTGCGGAGGCATGGGCGTAATACGCCCCGCGGGTGTCGGTCGCATCGACGAACGTGGAGAGCTCGTCGATATAGTCGGCCAGGTTCTCGACGGGCACCGAGGCGTCCTCGATGAAGGCCCACGGCTTGTAATCGCCCTCCACGCCCATGAGCAGTCCCAGGCCCTCCTTGCGGATGGACCAAACGTTGTCGATGGCTGCGGGATCGGTCACCCGAACGGTGGTATAGCCCCGGCGGGCATCCGCCATGTTCTGTTCGAGGGCGTCGAGCGCGTCCGCAATTTCGGCGTCCGTATCCCCGGAGTACTCGGTGATGAGGACGGAGCCGGGCGTGCCCTCCAGAAAGGTGAGGCGCTCGGCGTAGCCGGGCGTTTTCTGGGTGCGCTCGATGGCCACGCCGTCGAACAGCTCCACGGCCGACGGGTCGGTTTCCAAGACAGTTGTGACGGCCCGCAGCGCGTCGTCGCGCGATTCGAAGTGGACGACGCCGATCCCAGTCGTCGCAGGTTTTTCGACAAGGTCGAAGGTGAGTTCGGTGGTGACGGCGAGCGTTCCCTCGCTGCCGCAGAGGAGCTTGGCGAGGTTTGGCTCGTCGTCCAGCAGCGTTTCCAGTCGGAAGCCGTTGTTGCGGCGCCAGTGGCTCGGCGTGTCTTCCTCGATCGTCTCGCGCCCGCCATCGGCCAGGAGCGCCTTCAGCCCGCGGTAGATGGCGCCTTCCAGACCGTCGCCCCGCATCTTCTCCTGCCAGGTGGCGTGGTCGGTGGGGCCGACGGTGATCGCCGTTCCGTCGGCTAGGAGCACCTCCGCCTCCCGGACGTGGTGGATGAAGTTGCCGTACTCGATGGAGTGGGTGCCGGTGGCGTTGTTGGCGAACATGCCCCCGAGCGTGGCGCGGTTGGCACTCGCCGGATCGGGCCCCACTATGAGACCATGCTCGGCGGCAGCTCGGTTCACGTCGTCGAGCGTCACGCCCGGCTCCACGCGGGCCGTCTGCGCCTCGGGATCGATCTCGAGGATGCGATTGAGGTGATTGGTGAAGTCGATCACCAGGGCCTCGTTGACGCCCTGTCCGGCGAGGGAGGACCCGCCGCCCCGTGGCAGGACGGGAATGCCCTGTTCGTGCGCCACCTCCAAGGCCGCCTGCACGTCGCGCATCTGCTTGGGCACGAGCACGCCAATCGGCGACATCGCGTACATGCTCGCATCCGTCGCGTAGAGCGCCCGCACCATCTCATCGGTGTGAAGCTCCCCGGCGATGCGTGGCGCCAGTCGGTCGTGAAGAATGCGCTGAGGCTTGGTCTGGGCCGTTGGCATCATCTTCAGAAACGTTTGATCGGCTCGGAATAGCGAGTCCCCTCTCCTACGGACGCGTGGTGTGCTCGTTGATCCAGCCAGCAATTGTCTCCAGCACCTTCGGCGCCATCGTGGTCTCAATCGAGCGGTACTCGGTCGGCAGGCCGGTGTCGGACGGCTGAAACAGATGGTTGACGCCGGAGACGGTGCGGACGGTTACATCGTCTCGGCTGTTTGCACGGAGCGCCTCCGCGACCGGGGAGCGGTTTTGACCGGGGGGCACCTGGAGGTCGTTCTCGCCGAAGAGCACGAGTACAGGTACGTCGACCTTCCGGAGGACGGGTCGGGGGTCGTGGGTGAGGAAGTATCGGAGCCACGGCGACGTGAGCTGCTCGACCACCTGGGCCGTCACCTGCTCTCCGCCAGCGCCCTGCTTTTTGAGGACCCGTTGGACGCGCTCAGCCGCTGCAGCCGAGTCGGGAGCCTCGGCCACGGCCTCGACGAGGCGGCGCTGGATCGAGCGCGCCGAATCGACAGCAGCGGGAGACGCACCTGTTGCCTCTCGAATCCGGGCCACCTGTTCCGGAAGCAGGTCTCGTCCCGGCACGCCGGGCGGGGCCAGCAGCACGAGAAAAGCGACTTGATTGGAACGAGCGGCCACCATTGGGGCGATTAGGCCTCCTTCGCTGTGGCCATACAGACCGATCCGGTCCGCGTCAATCGCGTCGCGAGCCGCCAGGGCCTTCACCGCGGCCTCCACGTCCCGAGCCAGGTCCTCGGTCGTGGCCGATTCGAAGGAGCCGGTCGAGGCCCCCACTCCGCGTTCGTCATAGCGCAGCACCGCGATGCCGCGTCGCGTCAAGTAGTCGGCGACGACGAGGAAGAGCTTGTGGTCAAAGACCTCCGCGTTGCGTTCCTGCGGCCCGGACCCCGACACGAGCACGACGGCCGGATGCGGTCCCTCTCCGTCTGGAATCGTGAGCGTGCCCGCCAGGGTTACGTTGTCCGCCTTGTTTTGAAAGCGAACCGCGGTGGTGTCGTAGGGGTACGGTGGACTCGGCGTCTGGGGACGCTGGACCTCGGTCTTGGTTGTCTCCACCGCTCCCCGCTCCAGCGTTAACGGAAAGGAGCGCCCGCTCTGGGTCCAGGTGCCGTCGATCTCTTGAGCGTTCGGGCCGACGGCTCCGTCGAAGCGGCCCCCAATGGACGTGACGGCCAAGTGGAGCGAGTCGTCGCGTACCCGCACCCGGCTCACCGGAATGTCCGTGGCGCCCTGATCGGGGCTGTCCATGGTGGCAGTGAGCGAGTCGCCCGCCGCCTTCAGGTGAAAGACGATCCGAAGCTGCGCGCCTCCGGCCTTTAGGGTTCCGTTCCACGTTCCCTCCAATTCAGTTGCGTCCGGGGGGGGCTGAGCCTGGGCGTCCATCACAGGGAAAAGCCCAAACAGAAGGACCGAGAGGACGATCGATAGACGCGAAAGGAGGGGGCGCGGGGACATGGAAGTGGGAGGTGGAGTCGACGAAAAAGCGAGCGATTCTACGACCAGTTCCTGCCTACGCTTCAATCACACTCCCCCAGTCCGGCCGACGGACGTCCATCTCGGGGTGGGCCTTCTCGATGTGTTCGGCCATCCAGGCTCGGGCCTCGGGGTCGCCGTGGACGAGGAGGACCGTCTCCGGATCCATCCGCTCAACGAGGGAGAGGAGGTCGCGGCGGTCGCTGTGTCCGGTAAACCGAAAGCGCTCGACGGTGCAGTACACGGGCTGCGGCCCGTGCCCGTCCGCCAGCATCACCGGTGCGCCGGGGCCCTCTTCGGCCGCGTCCTGCAGTCGGCGGGCTGGAGTTCCCTCCGCCGGGTGGCCCACCAGCAGTACGGCGTCCTCCTCGTTCTCGACGATGCGGCGGGCGAGGACGTTCGACAGGGTCGGCTCCAGCATCATGCCGCTGCTCACCACCATGATGCCGGGACCGTCGAGGATCTCTCGTTTGGCCTCTGCCTCGTAGGGCACGCGCTCTTGCTCCACGGCAAAGACCTCCTCGCTGGAGTCGACGCGGGGCGTCGTGTCGCGGGTGTGGTCGTAGACTTCCGCGATGGCTCGCATGGAGCCGGCCGTGTAGATGGGCACGTCCACCGGAATGGCGTCTTCTCGCTTCAACTGCCCCAGCAGCACCAGCATCTCCTGCGCCCGGCCCATCACAAACACCGGAATCAGGGCGGTGCCCCCTTGTGCGAGCACTCGGGACAGGGTCTTGCGGAATCGTTCTCGTTCCTCCGGGCGGCTGGTCTGTTCGGCCTCCGGCTCGGCGCCCTGGGTCGTCTCCAGCACCAGCACGTCCGTCGTGTCCGGGTACTCGCCCCCCGGAATGATGGTCTGGGCTTGCATGTTCGTGTCGCTGGTGTAGAAGAGCCGCCGCTCGCGGCCCCACTCCTCAAACTGAAGCTCCACGCCCGCAGAGCCGAGAATGTGTCCGGCCGAGTAGAACCGTCCAGTGACGGGCGCGGCGCCCTTCGGACCCGTCACGTCGAAGTCGCTGTCGAGGTCGTGAGTGAGGTACAGGTGGTGCAAGGTCTCCAACTCGTCCTCCGTGAACAGCGGTTCGTGCGAGGTCTCGCCCCGTTTGCGGCGCTTCTCCTGGAGGCGGGCCGAGGCCGGCAGCAAAAATTCGAGTAGCTTTTTGGTGGCATCGGTCATGTGCGCCATTGCGTGTGGAAACCGGCGCACCAGGACCGGCAGGCTGCCCATGTGGTCGTGGTGGGCGTGGGTGATGATGGCGTGATCGACGTAGCTGTCGGCACGGTCGCGCACCCAGTCGAATTTTGGGAGCGAGTCGGGGCCTTCGCGCTGCGGATCGGTGCCCGCGTCGAGGACGAGGCCGGTACCGTTGAGGTCGAGGAAGTGACAGCTTGCGCCGATGCCGTCGGTGTCTCCGAGGGGGAGAAATTTCATGTAGAGGTGTGCGAGCGGCGTGTCGTGAAGGGGGGGCGACGAGACGCGTCGACATTCGCCTGACGCTGGAGGCTTTGCAAACGCTCGGTTGTCCCCGCCCGAATTCGAGAGAATGCCGTCTACGGATCTGTTCCGGAATCGAGAGGGACGGCCGCAGTTCCCGCGGACCTACGCAAGACCGGCCTCGGCCTTTCGGGCCTCTTTGTACTCCTGCCAATCGCTGAGAAAGCGCTCCAAGCCGCGATCGGTGAGGGGATGGTCCAGCAGGTTGAGAAGCGTCTCGAACGGCATCGTGGCCACATCGGCCCCGGCCAGGGCGGCCCGCTTCACGTGAGTGGGATGGCGGATCGAGGCCGCCAGGATGTCCGTGTCGAAGTCGTAGTTGTCGTAGATCTGACCGATCTCCTCGACCAGTCCCATGCCGTCGGACGAGATGTCGTCGACGCGACCGATGAACGGGCTGATGTAGTCGGCCCCGGCCTTCGCGGCCAGCATGGCCTGCGTGGGGGAGAAGCAGAGGGTACAGTTCGTCTCGATGCCCTCCTCGTCCAGCGCCCGCAGGGCTTTGATGCCCTCTTTGATCAGGGGAATTTTCACGACGACGTTCTCGTGGATCTGGTGCAGCTGACGGGCCTCCTCCATCATGCCGTCGAAGTCGGTGGCCGTCACCTCGGCGGACACGTCCCCGTCGACGATCTCGCAAATGGTGAAGACGTGCTCGTGGAAGTCGACGTTGCCCTCTTCCTTGACGAGGGACGGGTTCGTGGTCACCCCGTCGAGGACGCCCATGTCATTGGCTTCTCGGATTTCGTCCAGGTCGGCCGTATCGACGAAAAATTGCATGCCAGTGTAGACGGATTAATTGCAGATGCTGAGTCCATTCCGTGGAACAATCTTCCGTAGGAAAAAACCTAACGGATGATTGGCAAGGGAGTTTAGACGAAGACAGGTCTGGTTTCTACCTTTCGAACACCTCTCAGGCTGTACCCTCGCCCAGTTCTCTGTACTCAGTTCTTTGCGACGGAGTCATGCACCTTTGCCTCTTCGAAGACGACGACGTTCCAGGCCTGCGCCCACTCGTCGAGACCCGGGCCGCGTACGAACTGCGACTGGGGGGGCGCACTGTGCTAGAAACCACGCGCGATGCGTTCGCTCCGACCGACCTCGTACTGCATGCTCGCCCGCTCGTGGCCGACGTGACGCGCCGGGATTACCCCTCGGCCGCCGTCAACACGCTGCCGGACGGCGCCGACGTGCTGTTTCTGAACGGCCGCTTCGTGGCAGAAGAGGGGGATGCGTTGGACCAACTGAAGGAGGCGCCGGAGAGGGGAGAGGCGCGCGCATTCATTCAGGAGGACACCCTGGTGGCCGCCTGGGTGCCTGACGCTGCGGCCCGCCTGCCAGACGACCTGTTCGCCCGCCCGGCCCTAACGGCGGACGCCTTCGCCGATCTGCCCACGACCGAGCTCGACGGCACAACGCTCGTAGGTCGCCCGTGGCACCTGCTCGACACCCTTCGGTCCGCCCTCCTGCGCGACATTGAAGCCCAGTTCGAGAGCCCGTCGTCGGTCCCACTGTTGGAGCGGCCCCACGCTTCGGTCCACGACAGCGTCACGGGCGTGCATTCCGATCGAATCCACCTCGGAGCAGGCGCTACGGTCAAGCCGGGGGCCGTTCTCAACGCCGAGGACGGGCCCATCTACGTCGGCCCGGATGCCATCGTCCACGAGCGGGCGGTGGTGCGCGGGCCGTGTGTCATCGGGCCAAAGACGCACGTCAAGATCGGGGCCAACGTGGACGGGACGGCCACCGGCACGTGGTGCAAAATCGGGGGGGAAGTTCACGACACCATCCTCCAGGGGTTCTCCAACAAGAGCCACTCGGGCTTTCTGGGACACGCGGTGCTCGGGTGCTGGTGCAACCTGGGAGCCGACGCAAACAACTCCAACCTCAAAAACGACTACGGCGAGGTGGCGGCCTACGCCCCGGCCGATGAGCGCTTCGTGAACACGGGTCGCCAGTTTGCAGGGCTCTTCATGGGCGACCATTCCAAGTGCGGTATCAACACCATGTTCAACACCGGTGCCGTCGTGGGGACGTACTGCAACCTATTCGGCGGCGACTTTCCGCCCCGCTACGTGCCGCCCTTTTCGTGGGGCGGAGCGGACGGATTCACTGAGTACCGGCTCGATAAGGCCTGCGAGGTGGCCGAACGCGTCATGGCCCGTCGCGACACGGAGTTTACGGACGAAGACCGGTCACTCCTCGCCAGGCTCTTCGAACGCACCCAGGCGGAGCGGGCGGTGCATTACGAATGACGATGAGTCCCGACAGTGAGAACTCGAAGACCTGGCAATAGTGCTGGGAAGAGAGAGCACGGCGCTTCAGAATGGGGCCAAAACGGTGCGTTCTCCGCTGCTTCAGGAATGGCGGATGCGCCCCTCTCAGCCCCAAGAACATCGTCCCTTTTCCTTGAGCGTTCACCCGCCCATCGATGATCAAGCGCGCCGTTCACGTTGGTATAAAGACGGGACTTCTTATTGCGCTGCTCGGGCTGATCGTATGGGCCACGGGACGCCCCTTCATCTTCCCGAGCCTTGGACCGACCGCCTTTGCCCTTGCTCTCGACCCGAGTGACAACACAATGCGCCAGGTCGTGGGTGGTCATCTCTGTGGCGTCCTTTCCGGACTTCTTGTGTATCAGGTGACGGCTGCAGGATTAATCGTAACGACGGTCCATGCTCCCTTTTCCGTAAGCAGTTTATGGCTTGCTGCAAGCGGGTCGCTCTCTGTGGCCTTAACTGCAGGAAGCATGCTCTTGACTCGAACCCTTCATGCCCCAGCCTGTGCGACGACCCTCATTGTTTCCCTGGGATTGCTTTCAGGAGTTACGGAAGCCGCAATCATCATGGGTGCAGTCGTTCTACTTTACGGAGCACATAGCCTAACCCGCCAGTGGGGAACGAGCAGCCGACCTGCGGCCACATAACTGGGGAAATTCAGTTGCGAAGGCTTCCCAGCGTGGACGGTTCTCACATAACATTTCTTTGTAGCACACCGCCTGCTTGAACTGTCCATGCCCTTCGTCGGCTGCCTGCGGACGGGAGAACCAATCGCCCGCCGTCACCCCCCGCCTACTGCCTGCACCAGAAGCCACGCGTAGAATGCCTCGGCGGCGAGCGCCGGGAGCAGATAGGCGAAGTGGTAGCGCGTGACCCTGCCCGTCGTATCGTACACGCCGAAGTCCCGTCCGAAGCTGAGGAGGGGCACGAAGCCGATCACCACGGCGAGGCCGAGGTCCCAGAGCGGGTACCACCGGTCCCAGCGCCCATCGGACGGACGGTGGACGGCGCGGACGTGGCCGAAGAGCGGCGTGCGGACGACGCGCAGCGTATCGTTTCCGGCAAGCTGGCGGCCGAAGTCGAAACTGAGCCCCAACGTGCCCGAGCAGCCGGGACGGGTGGTGAACAGGAGGCGGCGTCCCGACGCGTCTTGCTGCTCTACGCAACCAGACCGATTCGGCCATCCCACCGCCACCTCAATTCCATTCGGCCCCAGCCAGCGGGCGTCCACGGTGCGGCGGTACGCGAGGCCCATCTCCGCCGTACCGGGCAGCACGGCGTCCACCGCCAGCAGCAGGCTCATGAGCACCGTGGGCACCGCGAGCACCCGGATGCCGCAGATGGTCCATCGGGCGAGTTGTCGCTGCCCGACGGCCCCATCGTACCGACGGTCCCGATGCCGCGGGTCGCGGGTGGTCATGAGTCGGTGCACTGTGAGGCGGGGGACGAGGCCTCTCGGTCGAGGTGCACTACCGCGGCTTCCGTGGCCCGGCCGTCCTCAATGGTGAGTCGGAGGCACGTCTTCTGCTGGTGCAGGCCTTGCTTGCCGGTGGCGCCGGGGTTCACGTACAGCATGTTGTCAAGGTCCGTAACTCGCTCGACCCGAAGGATGTGGCTGTGCCCGCACACCAGCATGTCGGGCGGATCGGACTCCAACTTTTCGCCCATGTTCTGCTGCCACCGACCAGGATGCCCGGCGATGTGAGTCATCCAAAGGTCGAGCCCGTCCACGGTAAACCGCTGGTGCTCAGGAACTCGGCGACGGATCGAAGCGTCGTCAATGTTGCCCCACACGGCCGTGACCGGGGCCACCGCCTCCAGCCCGTCCAGGATCGACAGGTCGCCGATGTCCCCGGCGTGCAGGATCCGGTCCACCCCCGCCAAATCGTCCGGCAGGTTGGGGTGGAAGTAGCCGTGGGTGTCCGAGAGGATGCCGAGCGTCGTCACGATAAGGGACGAAAAAGGCTCCGTGATGGAGAATTTGCCGGTGGGCTACCCAGGCCGGAGCGCGAGCGGTGATGCGTGATACGTGAAACGTGATTCGTGACACCACGAGTCACTCCTCACGCCTCACGTATCACGCTTCATGACACGAGACAGCAATCAGGCCAGAAACGACGGCAGGGAGTCGCTACGAGAACGACGCCGATACCCTAAAGCGCCGCCGTCTCGCCCGCCCCAAAGATGCGCGTGTCGTAGCCGGCCTCGTCGAAGGCGTCCGTGAAGGCGTCGAGGTCCGTTTCGAGGGGCGGGAAGGTGTCGTAGTGCAGCGGCACCACGAGCGCCGGATCCACCATCTCGGTGGCATGCAGCGCGCCGTAGATTCCCATCGTGAAGACGTTACCGATGGGGGCGAGCATTACGTCCACGTTCCACAGGTCGCCCACCCACTGCATCTCCGCGAAGGGAGCGGTGTCACCGGTGTTGTAGACCACGGTGTCGTCAAACTCCAGCACGAAGCCATTCGGCACGCCGCCGTACGAGCCGTCGGGGAAGGAGGAGCTGTGCCGGGCGTGGGTCGACTCCACGTAGCCCCAGTCAAACTCCACGCTTCCCCCCTCATTCAGCGGTTGAATGGCGTCGTGGCCAAAGTTTTGCTGCACGTATTGCGTAATTTCGAAGTTGCTGATGACAAGCGGGTCGCTGTTTTCCAGCACCGCTTCGGTGTCCGAGAAGTGATCGAAGTGCGCGTGCGTAAGAAGAAGCACGTCGGGATTGAGCGTCCTCGGGTCCGTTTCGGTATGCGGGTTTTCGGCAAAGAAGGGATCGAAGAGAAGCGTGACGTTCCCGGTTTCGATCTGAAACGTGGAATGCCCGAAGTAGGTGAGGTCCATGATGGTCGAAGGCGTCTCGTGTGATCAGGATGATGGAAGTGATCCAAAAAGCTGTTTGGCCGGCTGTGTCTCGGCATCGTATCTGTCCGCCAAACAACTTCTGCGCGGTGGAACGGGTGTCGGCACCCGCCCTGTTTCATGCACGACAACGGTCAGAGTTGAGGCCCGATCGGGAGGGAGAAGGCCGTTACCTGAGCAGCACCATCCGGTGCGACTGCACGCCCTGGGAGGTTTCGAGCCGGACGAAGTAAGTGCCACTCGGAAGGTCGTTCCCGCTTAGGGTCTGTTCGTAGTAGCCGGGGTCGTGCACGGCGTCGGTCAGGGTGGCGATGCGCTTGCCAGACAGGTTCCACACCGAGAGCGTGATGGGCTGGGTCTTCTCCACCCGATAGGCAATCGTGGTGGATTTCTTGAAGGGATTGGGGAAGTTGCCAATGAGGTTCACGGGCTTCGACGAGGACGTGTCTGCCCCCAGTCCAATCTTGATTGTGCCGGTGGTTCGTTTGGTGTCGATGTTCGAAGAGACCTGCCGAACGCGGTAGAAGACAATGTTCCCCGGCACGTTCTCGTCCGTGTACACGATCTCCTGGGGCTGATCGGGCGAGGCCTCTGTGTCGAGAGGGGACAGACGGTCCACCACGGTGAACGATTCGCCGTTGGGGGAGCGCTCGACGACGAATCGACCCTCGCCTGCCGCCTGGGCCGTCCAGCGGAGCGTGACGGACTGCCCGTCGGTGTGGGCGCGAAGGCTCCGGAGCGGGGACTGAAACGTGAGGCGGGTGGCGACGCGCCGGGCCCCCTTCGGCCACTCCATCTGATTCGGCTCGGCCTCCGGGTTGAAGCTCAGGCGGAAGGGGCTCTCCGCATCCTCGGTCTCACGCTCGACGAACGGACGATTCCTCATCTCGCGGAGCGTGGCGATGGAGCGCGCCTCCGGCCAGATCCGGAGTTCATCGAGCCGACCCGTGTAGAGTCGCTGGTTCGCCCCGGTCTCCGAGGGACGAGGTCGGCGTCCTCCGATGGCAGCGGGAAGCGCTCCGGACATGGACGGGAGGGCTTCTGTGCGAAGCGAGTCCACCCTCATCCCATCGAGCAACAAACGGATGCGGGCGTTGGGCTTGTCGTAGACAACAGCTACGTGGTGCCAATCCCCATCGGCCACGGGCTCATTCGTGCGAAGCGCCTCGTGGCGTCCCGATCGTCCGCAATAGTAGCGGAGACGCCCACTCTGATCCACGACGAACTCGAAGGGATACGATGCGGTCTCTTCCCCCGTCCACGACGAGAAGGGGACCTGCTTGAGGCCGGTGGTCTGCATCCAGAACTCGATGCTAAATGAGCGGTCCCGACCAGGGGAGAGACGAGCGGGCAGGTCGAGAAGCAGAGGCCCCGTGGCCCGTTCCAGATCGAGGGCGCGGTTCGAGCTGGTGGGCCGGGAGGACGGTTCGATCCGAACCTCTTGGGTAAGACGGTCGGCAGTTCGGAACCGTCGCTGTTGAAGAGAGTCGGGCGCATCAGGGTCTTCGGTTGAGACAAACGGCGTGAGGTGCCATTGAGGTGTGCCGGAGCGATCTCCGATCTGCACGCGCACGACGAGTTCGTGGGGCCCCTGGATGGGAGCGGCGGTGGTCAGGAGGACCGTGTCGTTTGGACCGGGTTGGAGACGGACCGGTACGGGCTTGGTGCCGTAACGGAGAAGATGTACCTCCTGCACCGTCCAGTCGTCAGGGAGCTCCAGCCGGGCCCCGTCGATTGGGGAACTCGGGTCGAGGGTCTCGAATAGATTGGCTACGGTTCCGGCCCGTCGAGTTGATGGAGCGTCCCCGTCCTGGGCGCGGGCCCCCGGTCCCCCGGCAACCCCGAGGGCACAGAGGAGCAAAATGAGGCCGACGACGCGACACATGGCGTCTTGCTCCGTTCTGGATGGTTCATCGTCAACCCCTACGGCTCTCGACGGGCGCCGCCCAGACGGATCAACGGGCAACGCGCTTGTCGTCGTTCGTCACAACCGACTTTCAGGGACGAATCGCGGGGCGCGCTGTATCTTCGGTGAGGGCAGATTGTAATCATAGTGTTTCGCTTCGCGAACCACAAATGAAGAAAACCTCCTGTTCCAAATGACTGATATTCCAGACGACTTGACTGACGTTGGCGTTCACCACGGAAATGATCCTCCGCCCGAGACGGGCCAGACCGTTCGCTCGCCGAAGGGTCCGGATCCGAGCGCGTCCGACGCCTCTCCTTCGCCGGCGCTTTTTCAGGTGGTGCGCACGCCGTCTGAGGGCCGCCTGACGGTGCGTGCCCATTCTGCCCGGGCCGAGGTGTCGGCCCCTGAGGAGGGGGAGGAGGTGGGGACGTATCGAACCGAAGACGCGCTCCGGAAGGCTCTCGCGGACGAAGATATTGATGGAATGGGGGCGGTTTTTGAGGATGCGGAGGCGAATCGCGTGCTCGTGGAGACGGACGTGACGGCCGATCACGCCTGGATCGGACAGCTTCGCTACCCCACGATTATCTTTTTCGAGACCGCCGAGGAGGCGGAAGCCTTCGCCAATGCGAAGGATGTGTGAGACGTGGTGCGAGAGGCGACGGGGAGACCCGCTCGACGCTCGCGTCAGGGGCCTCCCACCACTTCCGACCGTTGACGCGTCGGTTTCTCCTTCATCGTACGTCTCTGCCAATGCCCCTCGATACGCTTGATGCCACCCTGGTCTCTGTTCATCCGGTTACGCCTCGCGTGAAGCAGTTTCTACTTCGCGTCGAAGGGCACACCTTCGATTTTAGGCCGGGGCAGCACGTGAGCGTTGCGGTAGACGTGGGGGAGGGGCGCCCGGAATACCGGCCGTACTCGCCGGTGAGTCAGCCCGGGACCGACACGATTGCGCTCGCTGTAAAGCGGTATCCGGATGGCCCGGGATCCACGTGGATGCACGAACGAACGGTGGGCAACACGATTTCGATTGCGCCCCCCTCCGGCAACCTGGGCCTCCGGGCCCTGAACCGGGACGCGGTGTTTCTCGCCACTGGAACCGGCCTCACGCCGATGCTCTCGATGGTGACGCAGTACCTCCGTAAGGGAGCAGGCAATGCCACCGTTCTGTTTGGGGTGCGCACCCAGGAGGACCTGATGTTTCGGGAGACCCTCGACCTCTATTCGGCCAGCCACGCGAACTTCACGGTCGGGTACGTGCTGTCGGACGAGGACTGGCGGGGGCGCACAGGGTACGTGCAGGAGCACCTCCCGGACTACGTTGACGACGCGAGCACGCCGCACTTCTACATCTGCGGCGTGCCGGAGATGGTGGTGGAGACGAAAGGGCTTCTCTTTGACCTCGGTGCGCCCGACGACCACATCTTCACGGAAGGGTGGGAGGAGGGGGCGGTGGAGGAGTGAGATAGAGGTGATACGTGAGACGTAATACGTGAGAGCTGCGATGGGAAAAACCTCAAATCGCGCTTCACGAGTCACGCTTCACGTTCTCGTTGCGGAGCTTTCCGGGTTCGAAAGCCTGGCACCCGGTCCAAAAGTTTCAGCATTCCATCCGTTCGCAGAGATGATCGCGGAGCTGCTTGCGGGCCCGGTGAAGGCGCACCCGCACATTGACCTCCGTCAGATCGAGCTGATCGGCGGTCTCGGCCGTCGATTTTTCCTCGAGGTCGCGGAGCTTCACCACGCGGCGGTAGTGGGCGGGCAGCTCCTGCAGGGCGTCGTGCACAATGCGCTTGCGCTCCGACAGCTCCACCTGCTCTTCGGTGTCCGTTGCGGTTTCGTCCCGGTCCACCTGCAGAAACTCAATCGTCTCGTGCTCCAGATAATTGTGGCGGTCGGCCGTTCGGAGGTGGCCGTACGCGAGGTGCTTCGCAATCGAGAAGAGCCACGTGGACACGGACGACTCGCCCCGGAACTCGTCAATCTGGCGATAGGCTTCGGCGAAGGTTTGCTGGACGATGTTTTCGGCCTCGTCGGCGTCGTCGACCAGTTTCAGGACAAAGCGGCGGAGGCGCTCCTGCTCCTGTTCGAAGAGACATCGAAACGCATGCTCATTTCCGGCCTTAAGGGCGTCAACTTTCGGGTCGTTTGAGGTGCAGGGCTGCGGCATTTCCATGGGGGCAGACGACACTGTTGGGGGGAACAGAAGGAATTTGCCTCCGCATTTGCTTCAGTGTACCTTTGCAGGCGCTTCATGTTATCACAGAAGTATAACACAGGAATAAGAATTCGACGACACGCCGTTCCCTTTGAATTGACACGAACCGACGTTTTAGCATGACCCGCTACGGAGTCGCCATTACGCTCATCGTCTGCCTGCTGCTGCCCATGACCGCGTCGGCTCAGTCCGAGTCTGTTCGCATCCGTGAACTCGGGCTCGATCCCGGCCTCTTCAATCCGGGGTCGCTCAACGCCATTACCGACGTGGACGGCGTCCGCGTGGGGCACCGGACGCTCATCGAAGGCGATTCGATTCGCACTGGCGTGACGGCCATTCTGCCCCACGAGGGGAACCTCTTCCGCAACAAGGTGCCGGCCGCGGTGCACGTGGGCAACGGCTTTGGCAAGGCAGCCGGGTTCCTTCAGGTGCAGGAGCTGGGCACGATCGAGACCCCCATCGCGCTCACCAATACGCTCGACGTGGGAACGGCGGTGGAGGCGGTGGTCGACTGGACGCTCGACCAGCCGGGCCACTCCGATGTCTACTCCGTGAATGCTGTCGTGGGGGAGACGAACGACGGCTACCTCAACGACATCCGCGGGCAGCACGTGACGAATGAGGACGTGATCGCCGCCATCGAGGACGCGACGGGTGGGCCGGTGGAAGAGGGAAGTGTGGGGGCCGGGACGGGGACCAGCGCGCTCGGGTGGAAGGGGGGCATTGGCACTAGCTCGCGGATGGTGCCGGATGAGTACGGGGGCTATACGGTGGGGGCGCTCGTGCAGGCCAACTACGGCGGCATCCTCCGCATCGACGGGGTGCCCGTGGGCGAGCGCCTCGGCCGCCACGACTTCCGCTCTGTCGTTGAGAGCACGGACTCCACCGCGACGGGTCCCGACGACGAGGGCTCCTGCATGATCGTGCTGGCCACCGACGCGCCGATCAGTCCGCGCAATCTGGAGCGGGTGGCCAAACGAGCTATGCTCGGCCTCGCCCGCACCGGCAGCTATTCGAGCAATGGCTCCGGCGACTTTGTCATTGCTTTCTCGACCCAAAACCGGCGCTCCGGCGAGCAGTCCCCTCGGCCCGATTCACTGCTGCCGAACAATCGGATGAGCCCGCTCTTCTTGGCCACCGTGGAGGCCGTCGAGGAAGCAGTCTACAATGCCCTCACGACCGCCACCACCGTGACCGGGCGCGACGGACACACGCAGAAGGCCCTTCCACTGGACCGCCTCCGTACGATTCTCCGCGAGGCGGGTCGCATCGACACGAACGGAAACTGAGCCCGCAATGCCGAGTGACGACGAAATCCACCGGCTCCGGAATGAAGTCTCAGGCGACGAGGCGATCGAGACGACCTTCCGGCACCTTCGTCAGGACGGGCACTCCCGCCTGGAGGCAGTGCGACTGATTCTGGACGCGCTCGATGTGTCGCTGTCAGAAGCGAAGCGGCTTCTGATGAGCAACGACACGTGGAGCGAAGCCCGGACTGAGACGGGGCAGGGGACGGAGTCCGACGCCGGGGATGGCACGGAGGACGATCCGGTGCCGCCTGCTCCAGCATAACGAGAAAACTCACCTGACCCGGGCGAGGAACCTTTCAGTCGCAGCTGGTGCCGTTCGAATTTCTACGCTTGGCGAAGTCTCCATTCGTTCGCGTAGTCACTCTCCAACAGCGAAGGCGAAATGCACTACCTGAGCCGAGTGAAAGCGGCAACAGCCCGGGTTCAGGTGTAGTGATTGGTTATGCCGTAATCTTTTCTGATGGGTACCTCTTCTTGAAAACTTCTTCTAAACTCGTAAAAAGACCACTAACCGCATCAAATAAGTCGTCATTAGCTTCTCTCATCTCCTGTTTTCGCTCTGATACAAACTCGTCAGTTTCACGTTTAGTCCAGTAGTAAGGAGCAGGACTCTCTCCTCTCTTCTCAAGAAAATAGACGGTCTCAAGGGTCTGCATATCTTCATCTGAGTATGTGTTTTTATGAACTACTTCGTTTCTCTCCTTTCGAAATGGCTGTATTACACTTGCCATCTTTTTCAGCTTTTCTTCTACCTCAGTACCTTCCACATACTCGTTGTTTAAAATAACGTGATGATTGCAGTCTTCCGGTTTTATACCAAGCCGAAAAACAATACTCGTTACAATTAGGGCCCTGTCACCTGCTGAGATCATCCGAATAAGATGATTTTCAATGTGGTACTGAATATGGTCCAGTCGGGTGATATTTTTCTCCTTGAGGCCTGGAGTAGAGCGAAAGTTCGACATGAATGCAAGAGAATGTTCGACCTGCTCACACGTCGTCACCAGCTCGCCTGCTGTTTTCAACACCCTTTCGAGGTACCTCTCGTACCATCTGAAAGGTCTCGTCTGTTGAAAATTCTTGGCACCCTCCGATTCGCTTTGGTCAAAAGCATTCTCAATAAGATCGCCGCCCAGTTTGCCCAGAAGCTTTAGAAAATGATGGTTCGAAAGCTCCATGGCCATTAGATCGATCTAG
>CAZBIB010000026.1:0-20497 GCA_964491575.1 uncultured Salinivenus sp.
GGAGGTAGTCGGTCACATCGTACTCCACAAACCGGAAGCGGTCCTGCCCCAGATCGAACAGGTGCTCGATGTTCTCAGTGTCCCCCGTAATGAGGTTGTCCATGCAGATGACCGAATGGCCCTCCTCGATGAGGCGATCGCAGAGGTGGGACCCGAGGAAGCCGGCACCGCCGGTGATGAGGGTACGGGGCATGATTTTGGGAATGGGAGCGTGGGGAATGGGAGCGCGGATGTGAAGAGAGAGCTACGGTTGGCCGTTCTCGACGATCGCCTCCTCAATGGCCTCCTGATTGGTCTCCGGCGCGTAGCTGGGCCGCCCCACGGAGTGGTACTCGAAGCCCATTTCGGCCATTCGGGCCGGGTCGTACAGATTTCGCCCGTCGAGCACGAGCGGGTTCTCCAGAAGCTCTCGCACCTTGCCCAGATCCGGCCGCCGAAACTCGTGCCACTCCGTGCAAATCAGCAGCGCCTCGGCCCCATCGATCACATCGTACGGTCCTTCCCCGTAGTCGATGCGGTTGCCGAACGTCTCCTTCGTCGTCTCGATGGCCTCCGGGTCGTAGCCCACCACGTCGGCCCCTTTGTCCAGGAGATAGTCAATGATGACGTGCGAGGGCGCTTCCCGCGTGTCGTCGGTGCCTGGCTTGAACGACAGACCCCAGATGGCAATCCGCCGGCCCTCCAGGTCGCCGTCGAAGTAGTTCTCCGCCTGCTTGGCGAGTCGCCGCCGCTGCCGGTCGTTGACATCGAGGACCGCATCCAGGATCTGGAAGTTATAGCCCTCTTGGCGTCCCTTGCGGGCCAGGGCCTTCACGTCCTTCGGGAAACAACTGCCGCCAAACCCGATGCCGGCGTACAGGAAGTGCGGACCAATCCGGTGGTCTTTGCTAATGCCCAGTCGCACCTTGTCGACGTTCGCCCCCACTCGCTCGCAGACGTTGGCAATCTCGTTCATAAACGAGATGCGCGTGGCCAGCAGGGAGTTGGCCGCGTACTTAATCATCTCCGCCGAGCGGCGATCCACGACCAGAATGGGATTACCCTGCCGCACGAACGGCTCGTAGAGCCGCTCCATCTTCTCGGCGGCCCGGTCACTCTCGGTCCCAATCACGACCCGATCCGGCTTCAGAAAGTCCTCGACCGCCGACCCTTCGCGCAGAAACTCGGGGTTGGAGACGATGTCCACCTCTTCGCCAATGTCGAGACCTCGATCTGCAAAGACGCCCTCCACCTTGTCGCCGGTGCCAACCGGAACCGTGCTTTTGTTGACGATGATGCGGTACTCCGGGTCTGTCGCCGCAGCCAGCAGATCCGCGACATCTCCCGCCGCCTCCAGCACGTACGAGAGATCGGCGGATCCGTCTTCCCCAGGCGGCGTCGGCAGGGCGAAGAAGACGACCTTGGCGTCGGCGAGGCCCTCGGCCAGATCCGTTGTGAAGTGCAGGCGATCCTCCTCGCGGGCCCGATCGAAGTAGCGATCGAGATCGGGCTCGTAGATGGGCACTTCTCCCGAGGAGAGCTGAGCAACTTTTTTCTCATCGACATCGACACACGTCACGTCGTGGCCCATCTCCGCGAAGCAAGTGCCCGAGACAAGGCCGACGTAGCCGGTGCCAATCACTGTGATGTTCATCGGTACTGAAGCAATAGAATTGTGAGACAAATACGATGTGTCCCCTTCTCAAAAGGGGTTCGCAAGAGACGTACCAACGGCCTCCGCAAAGTCAGAATTGCCGCTGCGAGAAGCAACGATTTATCGGCTAGTCGGTCCCCCGAGAAATGGATTGCACGTCCCTTTTGAAAACCGACTCTCAAGGGATAACAAGGTCACCCATGGGAGGTTTATTAAATCGTTGCAATGACTGTGAGGGCCGTCCTTCTATCCAAGGCGCGGCCCCTGTGACTGCGGGACAGTCCGCGCTCCCTACCCCCGATAAAAACAACGTTCCCCAAAAAGGACCAGTTGGCAGAATGCGTCTCCGCAAAGGAAAAGCGGCTATTTCGACGAGTACTTGATCGTGCAACCGTAGGGCTCGGCACGCTTGGGGCTCACTTCTTCTCCGTTCATTGCCGCGGTGAGGGCCTTCTCCACGTAGTTCGTCGCCCCCTTGATGTCGGCCTCATCCGTGGTGGGCCGATCGTCGATGCCGCCGCGGTAGAGGAGCTCTCCCTCCGGACTGATCACGTACATGTGCGGCGTCACCGTCGCGCCGTACGTCTTGCCGACCTTGCCGTCCGGGTCCATGAGGATGGCCGTCATGTTGCCGTTGTGCTTTTTCTTCTGCGCCACCATTTCTTCGGGCGGGTAGTAGCCCTGCTTGCCCGGTGCCGAGGAGACGATGGAGAGCCACACCATGCCCTTGTCGGTGTAGGTCTTCTGGAGCTCCTGCATGTGACCGCTGCCGTAGTGCTTCCCCACAAACGGGCACTCAAAGTTGAGCCACTCCAGCACGACGTACTTCCCCTCAAGATCGGACAGGCTGTACGTCTCCCCGTCCGCGGCTTCCAGGGTAAAGTCGGGGGCCTGTTCCCCAACGTTGGCCTGATTGCTCTGGGCCGCGACCGGCGGGGCGAAGGCGACAGCCGTGAGGAGGGCCAGAACGAAAGCAGCGCACGTGGTTCGGAGAGCGTGTCGGGTCATAGGATCGAAGGATTGGTTGTTGATAGGATGAGGAAAATCGAACTCAAACTCACAGACCGAAGTTGTGACTGCCGTGCTACAATCGTGACAAGAGCGGGTCCTACGAAGACGAGGGGATGTTCTCCAGCGCATTCAGCACAATATCGTTCGTCAGCACCTCCGGCAGGAGTGTGGGCTCAGAGCCGTTGCCCTCGTACAGTACGTAGACGGGCACGCCGCTTCGACCGTGGGACTGGAGGGCCTTCGTAATTTCGGGATCGCGGTTCGTCCAGTCGGCCCGCACGAGCGCTACGTTCTTGTCGTCGAAGGCCTCCTGCACCGTCTCTGCGGTCAGCACGCGGCGCTTGTTGACTTGGCAGGTGAGGCACCAGGCAGCGGTGAAGTCCACGAAGACCGGACGGCCTTTTGCCCGAAACTGCTCGATGGTCTCCGGCGAATAGGAGCGCCATGTTACTTCGGTCGTGGCCGAATCGGAGGTCGAGGTGGACGATGTCTGCGTGGCCGGTGCCGACCCGGCACCGATGACTGCGATGGCGATGCCGCCAACTAGTGCAGCGCCGGCGAGTGTTCGTGAGACGAGCGTCGCCGTCCGCGAGAGCTGGGGCGCGGACCAGCGGTGTACAATCCAGGCCGCCAGGCCCAGGAGGAGCAGGCCTGCGAGCAGGAAGGCCACCCCGCCGGTGCTCGTCTGTTGCCCGAACACCCAGACGAGCCAGATGGCCGTGGCGAACATGGGAAAGGCGAATGCCTGCTTGAGCGTCTCCATCCAGGCCCCGGGCTCGGGAAGACGGTCAAGGAGGGCCGGGGTCATGGAGAGCACAACATAGGGCGTGGCCATTCCTGCGCCCAAGGCCGTGAAGATAAGCAGGGCGCCGGCCGCCGAGAGCGTGAGCGCCACGCCGAGCGCAGCGCCCATGAACGGCGCCGTGCAGGGCGTGGCAACGACCGTGGCAAGCACGCCGGTGAGGAAGGCGCTCACGGTTCCGCTGCCGGAGGCAGCCGTCTGCATCTGCCCACCCCAGTTCATCAGCGTCGTGCCCACCTCAAAGGCCCCGAGCAGATTCAGCCCGATGCCGAAGAAGAGCATCGTCATGAGGGCAATGAAGACGGGCGACTGGAGCTGGAACCCCCAGCCAATCTGACTTCCGGCCGCCCGCAGGGCCAGGAGCCCGCCGGCCAGAACCCACATCGACATAAGCACGCCCGCACCGAAGAGCAACCCATTGCGCCGCATCGCCCCGGTACCCTCCTCGGCCTCCCGCGCAAACCCGAGAATCTTGACCGACAGGACCGGGAAGACGCAGGGCATCAGGTTGAGCAGGAGCCCGCCGACGAATGCGAATGCAAGGGCCCACAGCAGCGAGAGGCCGCCGCCCGCGGAGGAGGACGAAGTCCCAACTGCTTGGGCCACCGAGAGTGTTGAGTCGACCGGCACATCAATCCGCAGGGCACGCACCTCTCCCTCCTGGTCCCAAGTCTCTCCCTCGGGCGCCACGAGCACGCCCCGAAGCCGATTGACGGTTCCCTGGGCATACTCCGATTGCTGAAGGGCAATCGCGTAGGTGTTTCCGTTCTGCGTTACCGGCTGGGGCGCTCCGGGATCGATAACCGACTTCTCCGCGGAATAGAAGTACGCACCCTCCGGGTCCGGGCGCACCCCATCCGGAGCCTCCAGAAGAAGACTGTAGCTCCCTTCGCTCCGCCCCGCCTTTACCGACCAGTCCGTCACCGTCTTCGGATGCTTTGCGCGGGCCGCATCAATGGCCGAGGCCCACTCTGTTCGTTCGGGAGCCTCTTCGGTCACGGGAAGAGAGAGCCCAACATCCGCGTGTGCCGGGAGACAAATTTCTTTACAGACCAGCCAGCTGGCCCGCCCCTCGAGGGTCGCCGTTGCGCCCGGCGTCAGTGTGTCGGGCGGCGTGATGGTGGTGAGGAGAACGACCTCGTCGGAGTAGCCATAGCTGATGAGCGATCCAAACTCGATCCGGTGCGGGTAGGGCCACTGGAGGGATCCTGCCTTGTATCCGTCCGGCAGCGACCAGTCGATCGAGGTTGCTTCCCCAGACGCGCCTGGATTCTTCCAGTAACTGTGCCACCCCTCCTCCATCGTCAGTCGAAGGGCCACAGTAAAGGGCTCGCCCGGCGTGATGGCGGTCTGCTCGCTAACGAGGGTCGCCTCGCTGTGCGGGCTCGGATTGTCGGCCGCCGCCGTCTGGGCACGGCTTGGGGTGATGAGGCCTCCAAGGACGAACAGGAAGGCAACGATCCACATCGCGACGACCGTGCTTGCGCGGCCAATGTGCTGGGGAGCGGCCATGGACAATCGGTCTCGTTGTGTCGGCGTTCGTCGAGTCATAATGTAGCTACCAAATCCACGCCGGATGGTTCGCCTCGTCTCGCGTCAACAGGTTTGGACGCTCGCCTCCATGAGGGGACAACCGCCGATTCTCGCTCATGAAGGGCATTTTCGCCAGTCAACTGCGTAAGCCCTAATCATATAGAAACGGCGAGGGAGGTCCCTCGCCGGTACACTCACTGACATGTCTCGCTGGAGCCGGGCTAGTTTCCACCGCCGCCCCCTCCTTGCGGTTGCGGTGTGGCGCCTCCGCCCTGAGCACCGCCCCCACCTTGGCCGCCGCCCTGTCCCGGAAGCGGTGCGGCCTGATTGTCCCCCTGTCCGCCGCCGGGAGCGGGCGTCTGCTGTTGCTGGGTCGGATTGTCCTGCGCCCGCTGCTGAATCACGCTCTCCTGTTCCCCCCGGTCGATGAAGAAGTTGGTGATCACGCAGAGGGAGATAAAGATCGCGGCAAGGGTCCAAGTCGCCTTTTCGAGCATGTCGGGGGCCTGCCGCGTGCCCAGCACCTGCCGGGTGGCTCCGCCGGAGGCGATGCCAGACAGGCCCTGTCCCTGACCGCTCTGCATCAGAATCACCAGAATCATGACGGCCGCGATGAGAGCAATGATGACGACCATGAACGAAAACATGTCTACCGTCTGCTTTTCGGAAAGAGAGTCGCTCGTACGAACCCGTGCGTGCGGGATCCACTGGAGTCCGAGCCGTACTGTGGTTTGTGACTTGGTAGGCTACGAGGGGGAAGAGGTTTCGTTCGCGTGGGCCGCGGCGTAGACGAGAGCAGTGATCGTTTTCATGTCTTTTAGGTCTCCGCGCCGCGCCCGGGCCAGGGCCTCCTCGAAGTCCATTTCCACGACCTCCACGAACTCTCCCTCCGCGAGGGCCTGCGTGCCCCGCTCCAGGTCGTGCGCCGTGAACACGTGAATGGTTTCGCTGCTGTAGCCGATGCACGGATAGGCGCTGCCCACGTGCTCGAACCGGCCGGCCCGCCATCCGGTCTCCTCTTCCAGCTCCCGCACCGCCACGTCCTTCGCATCTTCACCGGGTTCGTCGAGCTTTCCCGCTGGCACCTCCAGAAAGGTGCGCCGGGGCGGGTACCGGAACTGCCGCACGAGGAGCGTGCGCCCGTCCTCGAACATCGGCACGATGGCGGACGCGCCCGGATGGTCGATCCACTCGCGGACCGAGGTGTCTTCGTTGGGCAGGCGCACTTCGTCGCGGAAGGCCTTCAGCAGCACGCCGTCGACGAGCTGCTCGGAAGAGAGCTGGGTTTCGGTCAGATCGGCCATTGTGCGGAACTTGTGCGGTTTGCGCTGTCTGAGGAGAATTTGGAGTCCAAAGGTGCGGAGGTGTTTCTAAAGCTCCGTGATGTGTGAAGCGTGACTCGTGATCCCCTCACGCATCACGTCTCATGCATCACGTCTCACGCCTGTCCAGGCTACGGGCCGCTGAGGGCCATGCTCCCCTCGTCCTGCGTTTTCATACGTTTTGCCCGTGCGAACCGAGCACATTCTCTCCCTCATCACCCGTCTTCTAACTGTCCCGGTGCGCCCCAACAACGGTCCGGAGCGCTGCGAGCCCAGCCGTTTCGGCTCGAAGTCGACGCGGCCCGAGCGAGACGGGCGTGCATCCCGCCGCCACAGCCGCCTCCACCTCCGAGGACGCAAATCCCCCCTCCGGCCCCACCAGAACGAGCGCCGACTGAACCGGCCCTGCCTCCTTCACCGCCCGTCGGATGGGAACGGCGTCGTCCCCCGCGTGACACACGAGGCTGCACTCCGCCGCCGATGCCCCGAGCAAGGCCTCAAGGGACCGGGGCGCCGAAAGAGTCGGTAGCCAGCTGCGACGACACTGCTTCATCGCGGCCACCATGACGCTGCGGAGCCGCTCCCTGCGAACCGATTCGGGCTCGGTGCGCTCGGTGCGCAGCGGAACGATGCGCTGCACGCCCAACTCGACGGCCTTTTCTACGAACGTCTCGAAGCGAGATCGCTTCTTGAGGAGCCCCAGGGCCACCGTCACGTCCACTGCCGGCTCGCCAACGTCCTCCTGCTGCTCGATGATCGTGCCCACCACCTGCTGGGGGGCTAGGTGGTCGATTCGCACGCGGTACCAGCCGCCCTCCCCGTCCACCACCGTCATCTCATCGCCCTCCTCCCCCCGAAGCACCGTGCGCACGTGCCGCGCCTCGTCCTCTGGCAACACCACGCGGCCAGCCCGAATGGCGGAGGGCGGGGCGTAAAAGTTGGTCGTCATCGGACGGGCTACAGCTGTGGAATTCGTCGGTTCACTGCGATGAATGGGGTTCTCAGGTTAACGGTTCGGCGGAAACTGATTTCGTCTCCGGTCCCTAAAAATCCGTCCCGAACCACCGACGCGTACCTCGATTGTCTCAAAAACACTTAGCGAAGGCGGACATGCGGGTTGGGCTCGGCCGCTCGCCCATCAGTCACGCCCCGAACCGCCTCCATGCTCTGTGGTTGAACCGCAAGGAGCGGGCGATGAATGAGGGGACGTTTACTCCCCATTTGACAGTTGGTAACGTAAATTGTGACCTACGTGCTTTTTTCGGTGAGACGGCGGACGGCTGACGGAGGACCGCGGAAAATGGCACTCTGAGGCGGTCCATCGTCTGCCGTCGGCGGTCTACAAGGCACTGCAACCGAATACCGCACAACTTGGCTAATTGGTATTGTACCATCTGCTCAGAATCGTTATGCAGATTCCAGTCGGTCATCGAGACCAGCGAATCCAGTGAAATATGGCCCATACCTCGTTGTAGGGACGACCCGCCGGTCGTCCCTACGTGAACGTCCTGGAGCAGAAATGCACATCGAAATCTCGCACTTGGTATTATTTTCAGTTGACTCATGGCCACGACACCTCCTCTCTCCGGAATCCACCACGTCTCGGCCCTCACCGGGCAGGCGTCGGCCAACCTCCAGTTCTACACACAGGTGCTGGGCCTGCGCCTCGTTCTGAAGACCGTCAACCAGGACGACCCGTCCTCCTACCACCTGTTCTACGGCGACGCCTCGGGCAGTCCCGGCACAGACCTGACCTTCTTCGACGTGCCCCATGCCCGCACGAAGCGTGCCGGAGCCGGCCTCATCACGGGCCTCTCCCTGCGCGTTCGCGGCTCGGACGAAGTGGAAGCGTGGGCCCGTCGGCTTGACGAGCACGACGTTCGGCGCACGCCCCTCCACGAGCGAGCCGGGCGCCGCGCCCTCACCCTGTACGACAGCGAAGGGCAGTGCCTGCACCTGGTGGACGATGCGGCCGAAACCGACCGCGTGCCGGAGACGAGCCCCTGGACGGACGGGCCGGTGCCCCCTGATCTGGCCCCCCAGGGATTAGGTCCCGTGGAGGTGACCGTGGCGGACCTGGGGCCCACGCGTCGGGTCCTGGCCGAGGTACTCGGCTTTACGGAGGCCCGCCCGTACGAGGTCGCCCAACTCGATTCAGAGCCGTCGGACGCCGGCCAGCCCATTCCCTCCCCGGACGACGCTCCCGAAGCCGTCGTCTTTGAGACCGGGCCTGGCGGGGTCGCTGCCGAGCTGCACGTCATCGAGCAGTCCGACGATCCGCAGGGCTGGCTTGGGATCGGCGGCGTGCACCACCTCGCCCTGCGGACGCCAAACAGCGACACGATCCGAGCATGGCGCGAGCGCATTGCCCAGGCAGGCCTCGACCCGACGCCGGTCATCGACCGCCACTACTTCGAGTCGATGTACGTCCGCGAGCCGGGGGGCATCCTGATCGAAATTGCTACTGACACCGGCGCACCGTTCCCCATCGAGGAGGCAGCCGCCGGCCGACTGTCTCTTCCCCCGAGTCTGGAGCCGAAGCGGGCCTCGATCGAAGAGGCCCTGGCCCCGATTGGCCCGGCCGCTCCGACCGACGACGCCTCCGCATCCTGATCCAATGCCACGACCAGGAGGAACGGTGTGCCAAAATTGGAGCCAGGAGTCCCCCTCCGAGTCGGTGCACACGGTCACCCGATCACGCCGAACCCAAAGCGGGCGAACGGCCAGAAATAATACACGAGCGCCCCTACAATGAGCGCCGGAATCGTTGTGTAGATGGTCGCAATGATCGCAGCCTTCAGGTCAATCGCCATGAGCGGAAACAGCGCGTCCCCATCCTGGCTGATCGCGTTCGCCGTGAGGGCAGAGAACGGGATCACCTCTTCGAGGGCATAAAGCTGAGCGAATACAATCTGGGGCGCACAGCCGGGCACGATGCCGAGCAGAGCCCCCGCAATCGGAGCAAAAACGCCCGCGGCCGCGGCGAGCATCTGGATGTTGAGGGTAAAGATTTCCATGGTGTACTCGTACAGGAGGTAGCCCGCAATCACCCACACCGTGACCATGGCCGTCTCCATGGCTGCGTGCTGGAACGTCTCGTACGCGCTCCCAAAGCTGTCGCGAATGCGCCCGGCCTCCCCCTCACTGATGTACCGACGACCGACGAAGTACAGGTAGAACGAGAGCGTTGTGCCCAGAAGGCCGGCGACGGTGAACAACCCGAAAAAGGTGGGGGCGAATTCGAGAGACACCTCGGGGGCGCCCCGGACTAAGTACATCACGCCCGCAACGAGACCGGCAAGGGCCACGACCCACCAGAGGATGTGCACCCCGTGACTAATGGCGGTCATCACGCTGGCAGACCGATCCGTCGTCGGGTTGTCGAGGGAGTCCGAGCTAGATTCGGGGGTGCTTTTGGAGTGTACACCGTCCGGAATACTGCTCGGAACCCTGGGCTCGGATTCAGCGACGCTGGACGTAGCAAACCCTTCGCTGCTGATCCTGGATTCGGGGCTGCTTTTGAACAGGATGGGTTTGGAACCCCCTTTGGAGTGTGCACTGGCCGGAACACTGGGGCCACCTTCAGCGACACTGGACGTGGCGAATCCGTTGCTTCTCACCGAAACGCGGATGCGCTCGACGGCGGCGTCGAGGCGGCCGAGGCCCAGTCCCCAGAAGTCGATGGCATAGCCAAAGCAAATGCCGGAGACGAACGCCAGCCCGTAGGCGTACACCGCGGCCCCCGGAGCGACGGCCAGAATCACGAACGCGGAGTCCCCGGCCGTGGCGGCGAGGGTCGCCACCACAGACCCAAAGCTGATGGTGCCCCGGATGTACAGCGGCATCGCCACAATTGCACCGCCACAGCCCGGAGTGAGGCCGAGAAGCGCCCCGGCGATGGGCTGCATTCGCTCGTGGTTCTCAAGAAAAGTGACGATCCGACCGCTGGTTCGGTACTGAATGTAGCTGAATAGCAGGACGGTGATCGCAACAAACGCGCTGACCTGAACGAATCCATCCCGAACCGAGATGATCAGGATGTCGAAGGCTTCCTGAAGGGACATGAGGGATGCGGTTTCTCGGGGAAATGTTCGCTGCAGAGGAAGCGGCTTCTCCGTCAAATCGAATGAGACTAAAGAGAGGAGCACGATCTTTATTTTCCTTAGCAACAACATAATTTAGCCTAGGCTAATCGTTCCGTAAAGAAATGGCCCGCTTGAGCGAGGGGCCGGTTTTGGGGGGCAAAAACCATGTGGGTCCGATGAAATTCGGTACTGGCGGAGAGCTCCATACAAAAAGGCCCACCCCGATGCACCGGAGTGGACCCTGTCTTCTTCGCACTATGGCAGAAGGACCTCGTTAGAATGAGACCGTGAGCGTGGTCGAGAGCACGCGGCCCGGTTCCGGGATGCGGGCGCCGCTGAACGGGTTCTTCGCGTTCAGGTGGTTGGTGTACGCCACGTCGAAGAGGTTCTTGACGCCCACCTTGAGGTTCACGCGCCGCAGGAACTGGGCGCCCACCCGCAGGTCGACCGTCGTGTACCCGTCGGTCGGGCTCTCCGCTCGGAAACGGGCCACACGGTCCTGCTCGGCCACCAGGTTCACCGATCCGTCCACGTACACTTCCGACATGCGCTGCAGTCCCACCGAGGGGCTCCACCGTGCGCCGAGAGTGGCGGAGGGCGGCGCAACGCCGAACGCGGGCTCGTTGAGCGTCTCATCTCGGCCCCACAGATAGCTTCCGGAGGCGCGCAGCGTGAAGGGCTCCACGGGCGAGACCGCCGCACTCACCTCCCCACCCATAAAGTTCGCCGTGCCGTTGATGTATCGGTACACCGTCGGCGGACTGAGGGGGAGGATCGGATCGACGCTAGGGACGGGCTCAAAGGTGATGTAGCTGTCGAGGTGGCGGGCAAAGCCGTCGATGCTGAGCGACCAGCGCGCCCCGCCACCCTCGATCCATACGTCGGCCTGCGTGCTCCGCTCCGGCTCCAGCGTCGGGGTGCCCAGGAACTCGGCGCTCGTCTGCGACTTGTTGGCCGGGAACTGGTGCGAGTAGCGCTCAGCGCCGTAGGCGGCCGCGCCACCGATCCGACGCCCAGCGAGAGCGACCACTGCTCCGCCAGCGGCAAGGACGCGGTGATGGCGCCGCTGAGCCGCGCGTCCTGCTGGTCGAGCTCCGCCTCGGTCGTTCCTGTATTTTCGAGGAACGGCTGTGTGGGCGTGTTGGCGTCCGACTGCATGAGGTCAAGCCGACTCGTGGCGGTGAGCGTGAGAGCATTGCCAACGGGCCGGCGCACCTTGACGAATGCCCCTTGCTGCGAGATGGTGACGCCCGGCCACGCCTGGTTGCGCACGATGCCGTCTTCCGTTTTGTAGAAGGGCGGCACGAACGGCTCCCGGTTCGGCGGGGCGGCCATGAGGGTGCGGATGGCGTCGCGATACGTGCGGAGGACGTCGCCCCCCACCGTCACGTCCCATCCGGCGCCGAGGGCGAGGTCCGCCGCCACCCGGCCGCTGACGTTTTGGATCTCGGACTGGACGCCAATCCGGAGCGGCGGCCGGTTTTGGCCGGCCTGGTACGTCGGCTTGCCCTTGTTGTCCATATTGTGTAGCGTCTGCTGGGCATTGGCCTGCACCTCCAGTGATTGGAGCACGCCCGTCTCCGGGGTAAACGAGTAGTTGAGCTGCCCCTGGCCTGTCTTGAAGAACGTGGCGTTGAGGAGCCGGCCCGGGTAGTCGAGGTTGTTTTGCTTCTGGTAGCTGCCGTTTACGGACAGAGTCGAGTGCTCCGACAGCTCCACGCCCAGCCGGCCGCGGGCATCGGCGGACTCAAAGTCGGCGGGCACGGTCTCGCCGCTGCCGGTTTCGTAGTTGTCGCCCTGCCGCCACGCGGCGTTGGCACTATAGAACCAGCGGCCCTGGCGTCCCATGGAGAAAGCCGTCGTCTCCATCGCGCCGAGATTTGAGTCGTAGCCCGTGCGGACGGTGCCGGTGATGGGCGTGCGGGGTGGATTCTCGCCGCGCTGCTCCACGCGGATGGCGCTCATGTTGCCGGAGCCCCAGGTGAGCGCGTACGGCCCCTTCACCACGTTGATGTTGGCGATGGTGCTAGGGTCGATGTGACTCATCGGCGAGTCCATGCGGGCGGGGCCAGCGGGGAAGGTGCGAATGCCGTTGACGTAGACGCCCACCTCCGCTTCCATAAGACCCCGCACGTTGGGTTCGAGGCCAATGGGACCGCGGCGGGCCGAGCCCACGCCTGGCATCTCGCGCAGGAGCGCCCCCGGATCGGCCACCTCCGCCTGCCGAATCTGCTCGCTCTGAAGTGAGGTCTCGGGTTCCATGCCCGGGCGCAGGGCCGTCACCTGAATGCCCGTCATCTCGACGGATTCCGGTTTCAGGGTCATCGTGACCCGCGTAGTGGCACCGGCCGTCACATCTACGGTGCGCGTGGCCGGGGCGTAGCCGACGAACCGGGCTTCCAACTGGTGCGCGCCGGTCGGCACGTTCTGCAGCGTAAAGCGGCCGTTTTTGTTCGTGGCCGCGCCTCGGTCCAGCTCCGGCAGGATGATGTTCACGCCGGGCAGCGGGGCGCCGCTCTCCGCCTCAGTAACGCGGCCAGTCACGGTGCTGGTCGATTGCGCCGGAGCAACGGGGGCGGCGATGAGAAAAAGGGTGAGAAGAGATACGAGGGACGAAACGACGTAGCGATTCATAGGAGAGTCCTCCAACAGTTTATCCACTGCGCGGGCGACCGCATCCGCGCGGAAAATCCGAACGACGGGAAAAGAGATGCACCTGAACGGTCAGGTCAGACGCACGGGGGGCGTCGTTCGGGGAGGACGAAAGACCTCGTCGCCAAGACGTTGGGGCGAGAGGGGATGATAGAGATGAGAGTACTCGGTGCCGGACACTCGCGGCGTCGGCGGACCTGTGGCTTCGGACGATCGCCATTTGGGGACAACGGGCGCGAGGGCCTCCGTCGCATCCCCATCACAGCTCCTCAAGACGACTCCGTCCCACTCCGAATCGGCGGGCTCGGAATGGGCACAGGAACAGGAGCCATCGGTATCTCGCGGGCAAACGCCGTTCGCACAGTGGCTGCACGGGTCCTGGACGGTGACCTGACGGACCTGCTGCACGAGGAATTGGACAGGGCCGCTCTGTAGCAGCATCGCTCCAGTGAGCAGGAGGACGAGGAGTTGTCCCCACCGGGAGCTTTGGAATGGATGGAGGCCCGCAGTCATGATCGGTGGCGGCTGATCAACATCCATTATTTTTAATGTTCACCCGGACCCATGGATCAACCGTCTCCGTCAAAAGCCCGTTAAAGGTGAGGAAAAGGAACATTCTCAACTGGGTGCGTCTCGTTCTTCGCGGAGCATTCTGAAACGTCGCGCCCGTTCGCCGCCACAGAGTGGTTGCACTGCCTCCTTACAAACAACCTGCGCGCACGCCATGGACCGACGATCCTTCCTCCACCACCTCGGCTGGGCGTCCCTCGCGCCCGTTGCGCTCTCCACTGCTGCCTGCACCCGGAGCCAGTCAAGGCCGTCCGCCTCCCCCGTGGCGTCCGACTCCCTGTGGGTGCACACGCGGCCCAAGGAAACCCCTCCGCTCGACAAGTCGATGGACGAGTGGCGGTCGATTCTGTCGGAGAATGAATTCAACATCCTCTTCGAGGCAGGCACCGAGCCGCGAGGGGCGAGTCCCTTGCTGAAGAAAAAACGCACGGGAACCTACATCTGCGCCGCCTGCCGCCTGCCGCTTTTCTCGTCGAAGACCAAGTTTGAGAGCGGCACGGGCTGGCCCAGCTTTTGGGCGCCGCTGGAGGGACAGATCGAGACGAAGAAGGACATGAAGCTGGGATACGCGCGCACCGAGTATCATTGTACACGGTGCGGCGGACACCAGGGCCACGTCTTCAACGACGGGCCGGAGCCGACGGGCCTCCGCTACTGCAACAACGGCCTCGCGCTTGCCTTCGTCCCGGCCGATCAGCCCCTGCCCGAGCTGCGCACCTGACGGGGCCTTCCGGGGCGTAGGGAATGAGAGAATGGGGAAAGGGCGCGTGGGAGTGCGGGAGCATGGGTGCGTGGCATCGTCTCCTCAACAACTCCACAGCCCCCGCCAATGGCCGATCGAACCGTCCGCACGAGCAAGTTTCTGAGCTACGTGCTCCGGCACAATCCCGATGCGCTCGGCCTCGACCTCGATCCGGGCGGCTGGGCCGATGTGGACACGCTCCTCAACCGAGCCCGTGCGGACGGCCGCTCCATGGATCGCACCCTGCTTGAGCGGGTCCTTGCCCACGGAGAGAAGGAACGGTTCACCCTCAGCGCGGACGGCACGAAGATCCGCGCCAACTACGGACACTCCATCGACGTGAATCTCGACCTGACGCCAACGCCGCCTCCGCCCCACCTCTACCACGGAACGGCCGAGCAGGCCCTCCCCGCTATTCGGACCGACGGACTGCGCCCCAAGTCGCGCCAGTACGTGCACCTGTCGAGCACCCGTGAGGAAGCGATCCGAGTGGGCAGCCGTCACGGCACGCCCGTAGTCCTGACCGTCGACGCGCAGGGGCTCCACGAGGCCGGCCACACCCTCTACCGCTCCACCGACGCCGTGTGGCTGACCGATCGGGTCCCCCCGCACTTCCTCAAGGAGCCCGACGAGTGACGAGGATCAGGCCTCCTCGTCCTCATCCGATCCGTCATCCGAGGGGGAGGCATCAAGAGCGTGCGCCTTCAGGATCTCCAGGTCCAGCACCTTCAGGGCCGCCTCGTTGGTGGACGACAGCACCACGGGCGGCGCCACCCCAGCCTCAACTGCTTCCTGCCAGCGCGCCGCGCAGAGACACCACCGGTCCCCCGGCTCCAGCCCTGGGAAATCCATCTCGGGGCGGGGCGTGACCAGGTCGTTGCCCTTGCGCTTCGTGAATTCCAAAAACGGCTCCGTCATCACGGCACACACCACGTGCCGCCCCACGTCGCGGGGACCGGTCTGGCAGCGGCCGTTACGGTAAAACCCGGTTTCGGGATCTGTGGAACAGGCGCGGAGGACGCCGCCGAGGACGTTTCTCGATTGCTGAACCTGCATGGGTCTGGCGCGATTTGGACGATATACAGCGAGCAGTCCGGGGACACCTTCCCACTCCTCCAACGCGCCCCACGAGACGGGGTTTTGCATCCCGACGGTGATCGGGACAAGGAAGTCGCGAGGCGCACCTCGCGACGACGTTCCTTCGCCAATCAGACAGATAGATGCACAACGATCTTCGAGAACTGGTACTACATGCAGCCCGCCCCTCTTCCCCCTTCCCTCTTCCCACTTCCCAACCTCCGTCGGCGTACTCTTCAAAAACTGTTGCCCGGCTCGGGAGCGCTCCCACAGAACCACTGCCGGACGCGATTGGTTGTCTTGTTTTGTGAAACGACATTTTCCCCAACCACCTCGTCGCCCCATGCCCAACCAATCTCTTCGTGTCGGCGTCCTCACCGGTGGGGGCGACTGCCCCGGCATCAACGCCGCGCTCCGGGCCGTCACCAAGAGCCTCACGCTCAAGCACGACGCCGAGGTCATCGGCTTCCGTGACGGCTTCCGGGGCCTCATCGAGCGCAACGTCGAGCCGCTCCACTACCGCGACGTGAGCGGCATCCTGACCCAAGGGGGCACCATCCTCGGCGCCAGCAACAAGGCCGACCCCTTTAATTACCAGCCCCGGGGCGGAGCCAACGTCTCGGCGCAGGTCGTCAAAACGTATCGCAACCTCGACCTTGACGCCCTCGTGGCCATCGGTGGGGACGGCACCATGTCCATCTCCCACCGACTCGCCGACCTCGGCATCGACATCGTGGGCGTGCCGAAGACGATCGACAACGATCTGGTGGGCACCGACCGCAGTTTCGGCTTCGATACGGCCGTCAGCATCGCCACCGAGGCCATCGACCGCATCCACACGACCGCCCAGAGTCATCATCGGGTGATGATCATCGAGACGATGGGGCGCTACTCGGGTTGGATCGCGCTGCACGCGGGAGTCGCCAGCGGGGCCGACGTGATCCTCATCCCGGAGATCGAGTACGAGGTCGAGGAGGTCGCCCGCGTCTGCACCGACCGCGAGCGCGGAGGACAGCGCTTTACGATCATCGCCGTCGCCGAGGGGGCCAAGCGGAAGGGCGGAGAGCGTGTAGTGCAGGAACGGAGCGAGGAGTACACCGACTCGATTCGGCTCGGCGGCATCAGCCAGGTCCTGGGCGACCAGCTTCGGGAGCACCTCGACAGCAACATCCGAACCACCGTCCTCGGGCACATGCAACGGGGCGGCACGCCCACGTCCTACGACCGAAATCTCGCCACCGCGTTCAGCACCCGCGCCGCCGCACTGGCTGCCAAAGGGACGACCGGGGTGATGGTGGCCATCCAGGGCGGTGAATTCACGACGGTCCCCCTCGCGGAGGTGTCGGACAAAAACCGAACGGTCCCCCTGGACGATCCCCTCATCGCGTCAGCGCTCGACGTCGGCACGTCGTTCGGTGTAAAAGATCCTGAGGTGCCCGCAGCGATTACCCCCGAGCAACAGCCCGCCTCTCCGTGACCGGGACCTCCTCCATTGAGGCGTGGGGGCGCAGGCAAAGGGGCGCAGGGGAGAGCATGTCCCGAATGCAATCGGGATGGGAGCGCGGGTGCTCTGAATGTGTGCCCTGAAGAATGGCGAGATCAGGTCGCTGTTGAGACGATGCAAGGGCCGGGCCCTTGAAGGTATCAGTTTAAAACCGAAGAACTTTCTAAACGCGAGCGAAAAATACCTGGGGGAGTCATCCAAAATATCAAGCGTTGGGCCGGAGTTCTTCGTACCTATACCTCCGCAGTTTGTGCGGGGAAGTTCAGAAGTGGACAGAGGACTTTTCCGGAGTACAGTTCACGTCTCAGCAGTACCCTCGCTTTCTAAAATTCCACCTGGAGTAGTGAAGAGCGTGGAAGCGCTTCAATGGTGGATCCTCCTCAAGACAATTGCAGTGTCGGCCCGGTAGCCCAACGCGACTGAAGGACGGATCTTTGTTTTGCCGCTTCCTTGACGCCAATGCGAAGGCTGGGCCTTCTCAAGAGCATCAGTTTGCAAGCGAAGAACTTTCTGAACGAAAGTGAAAAATGACAGAGTGAGTCATCCAAAATATCAAGCGTTAGACTGGAGACCTTAGTATTTACACATCCGCAGCAAGGACGGGAAGGCTCAGAAGTAAACAGATGAATTTCCGGAGCGCGGTTCCCGTCTCAGCAGTACCCTCGCCTTCTAAAATGCCACCTGGAGCTGTGAAGGCGCTTCAACAGTGGGTCCTCACCGAGACAGTGAGAATGGTGAACATACGCATTCTTTCCATTGCACTTGTCGTGCTGGCGTTCGGGGCGACTCCCGCAGTGACCAGCGCTGCAGACGGACCCGGAGCGGTGCGCGGAAACAGCAATCAGGCGCCTGTCGCCGACGGTGCTGACTCGGACACCACCTACGTCGCGCGCATGGATCCGCTGATCGTGACCGGATATCGGATTGACCAGACATATACGGGCACGCTGGCGAGTGCAGGAGGCGAGACGCCGACCCTCGCCACTGCAGCCGCTGGTGGGCAAAAACGTCCGGCCGCGGATTCCGAAGACGTAGCGCCAGACGGGGTGGGGATCGGGGGGCTGACCGTGGATGAGACATTCTCGGTGATCGGGGCCCGCTTCTCCCAGGCGTTCAACGACAAGTGGACGGAGCCGGAGGGCGTCCAGGATCTCGGATACACGATCACCCTCGGCGAAAATCCGGCCCCTCGTCTCGGCGCCCAGGTGTTCGTGGACGTCGAGGGAACGACGCTTTTTCGGGCGTACCTCCGCCCGAACCGCCGGCAGATCCAGCAAGCCGCCCAACAGGCGGTGCAGCGGGCCACGCTCTACCTCCAGAAATACTACGAGCCCCGCGAGGTGTATTGACCTCGCTCCCCTTCTCGCCGAGCCTCGAATTAGAACGATGTTGCCGTCATGAAACGACGCTTGCTCCTTGCTGGAGGATTCCTGCTCGGGCTTCTGTTGCTGCCGAGCACACCGGCCCTCGGACAGGACCTGGTGTACCAGCCGACAAATCCGGCCTTTGGGGGGACGTACGCGAACTACAGCTGGCTCCTGAACTCGGCGAACAACCAGAACCCGTACGGCGGCGGCGACGGCTTCAGCTCGTTCCGCGACGATCCACTCCAGAACTTCGAGCAGCAGCTCCAGCGCCGGATCCTCGACCAGATCTCGCGGCAGGTCATCGAGGAGCGCTTCGGCGAGATCGACCTGACGCAGGAGGGCACCTTCGACTTCGAGCGCTTCTCGGTGGACGTAACGCCGGGACCGAGCGGAATCAACATCCGCGTGTTCAACAAGGAGACCGGAGAGAGCACGACCATCGACATTCCGCGGTTCTGAGATCGAGCCACGGGCCTTCCTGCAAACGCGTTCGCGATGCGACTGCGAATAGTCCCCGACAAACCCGTCAAAATTCCTTGACACACGCGTTGACGGATCTACCGGGGAAGATTGACGAGGATTTAAGGGATACGCAGAGCTATCATAAGCCTGTAGGCCAGACGATCTCCTCTGCTGCGTTTTCGGAATTGTGACTTAATCGGCATTTAGAGTTCAGCTTCCAGATGAACCGACAACGCCTCCTTCCAATCGGCATTGCCCTGGCGTGCGCCGCGCTCCTGACGGCCGGGTGCGCGTCGATGGACCACGCGTTCGAGACGAAGGACGCCCATCCGGGCCTGCAGAGCAACGCCCACGACCAGCTGACAGACCTGCCGGCGCCGGACAACAAGATCGTGACGTCCGTCTACCAGTTTCGCGACCAGACCGGCCAGTACAAGGCCAAGGAGCAAGGTTCCAGCTTTTCGCGGGCCGTCACGCAGGGCGGCACGTCCATCCTGGTCAAGGCGCTGAAGGACTCGGACTGGTTCCGGCCCATCGAGCGCAAGGGGCTCTCGAACCTGGTGAAGGAGCGGGACATCATCCGCTCCATTCGCCAGCAGTATCAGGGGAAGAAGGCCGAGCAGCTCTCTCCCCTTCTCTACGCCGGCGTCATTCTGGAGGGCGGCATCATTGGGTACGACACGAACGTGATTACGGGCGGGAGCGGTTTGCGGCTCGCAGCCATCGGCGGCTCCGGCGAGTACCGGCAGGACCAGGTGACCGTCTACCTCCGCGCGGTGTCGACCCAGACGGGGGAGGTGCTAAAGACGGTGCACACAACGAAGACGATCCTCTCGCAGAAGCTGGACGGCGGGGCCTTCCGCTACGTCGACGCCGATCTGCTTCTGGAGACGGAATCTGGCATCTCGTACAATGAGCCGACGACGATGGCAGTGACGGAGGCCATCGAGGCATCCGTCCGGGCGCTTATCGTGGAGGGGCTCAAGGCAAACATCTGGGGCGGGCGCCAGGACTCCACGACCCGCGCCTCGCTGATCCAGCGCTATGAGCAAAAAAAGAAGCTCGCTTCCCGCCGGGACTACTTCGACCGCCTGCTCCAGCCCGGCAACCGGCCGGGGCTCGGCATTGAAGTGGGCGGTGGCGGCCTGTTGTACCAGGGCGACTACAAAAACCCGCAGGCCAACCCCTCCGTCTCGCTGGGGCTTCGGGGAACGCTCACGCCCCACTGGGCGCTGGGCGTGGAGGGGACCCTGGGACGCCTGAATGCCGCGGCCAACCGGTTTGAAACGACGGCGCTCTCGACCAACCTCCAGCTGACGTACTACTTCGTGCCCCGCGTCCAATTCACGCCGTTTGTCCGCTTGAAGGGCGGGGTGCAGAGCCACTCTCCCTACTCCTTTCAGTTCGGAGAGACGGCCTTCCTGCAGGGGGGCGCGAGCGTAGGCGTCGAGTACATGTTCAGCAACCAGCTCGGCCTCAGCGCCGCCCTCGGCGCGCAGTACGCCGCCGACGATGGGCTCGACGGCGCGACTGTGGGCTCCTACCACGACAGCATCTGGCAGGCCGACGTGGGGCTGACCTACTACGGCCTTTTCTGACGATGGTCATTGATTCCAAACTCGACCGTAACCAACAAGTCTGTGAGCTACAATCCATGAACTGTGCCTTCCCCAAGCAAGACGGCCGTCCGTCGTCCGCGGTCGTCGCATCTCATTGCCACTGTCCTCTCGCTCACTC
>CAZBIB010000027.1:0-20440 GCA_964491575.1 uncultured Salinivenus sp.
GTCTTGGGATGGGGCACCGGACGCACGTGGGGTCGGGGCGCAATAACTACGGGGGGGCGGGGCGTCGGACCCGTCGGGCGACGGCATGCCGGACCCGCCCGGGGACGGGGCGTCGGCGAAAGAAGGGATTGATCCGTCGTCCCTGGACATCGAGTTCGACGAGGATGTGCCTGTCCCCGAGTCCGACTCGGGGGAGGAGAGGGATCCGATCGACGAACTCGAGGAGCAGATCGACACGGAGCTCGTCGACAAATTCGCGTCGCGGATGTCGTCGGGCATGTCCGTCGAGACGAACGACCGGGTCGTCGAGATGCTGATGCGCCGGGGGGAGGTGGAGCCGGAGCAGGTGAAGCAGGCCCAGGCCCGCCGGGACACGGCCGACGATCCCGACCTGGCCCTCTGGCGCGTGCTTGCCGACCAGGACGACGTGGACGCGGAGACCGTCTATGAGCGAGCGGCGCGCATCTACGCGTTCGAGGTGTCGGACCCGGAGGAGGAGCCGCGCGATCTGGACCTCGTCCAGTCGATGGTGGAGAGCTTCAGTGACGAGCAACAAGAAAAGCTGACGGAGCTGGGCCTCGTCCCCCACCACGTCGAGATGACGGACCGGGGGCGGACGGTCATCTTCATCACGCGCGACCCCATGCGCCAGAAGGTCCACAAGCTGGCCCGCTCGCTCGACCTGGACCACTTTGAGCTGCGGTATGCCCCGAAGGCGGCGGTTAACGACCTCCTTTCGGAGGCCTTCCCGAAAGACAACAAGTACCTCGAGCGTCTCGACGAGGAGTCCTCCATCGATCTCGGGCAGAACTTCGAGGAGGAAGAGGACCTGGTCGACGACGAGAAGCTCGAAGAGGAGATCAACCGCTCCACGCTCATCAATCTGTTCGAGGCGACGCTCGTGGAGGCGGTGCGGGAGGGGGCGTCCGACATCCACATCTTCCCGAATGCGGACAAGAAGGTGGAAATCCACTTCCGCATGGACGGTCGGCTCAATCACTGGCACACAGAGGACCGCGTCCACCCGGAGGCGCTCTTGTCGGTGATCAAGGACAACTCGATGAACGTAGACCGCTTCGAAAGCGACGCCGCCCAGGACGGCTTCATCCAGCGGAGCGTGGACGGCACCCGCATCCGGTATCGGGTGTCCATCATGCCGATCGCCAGTTCGAACCAGGACATCGACGCAGAGAGCGTCGTCATCCGTGTGCTGGACGACCGAAAGGTGATTACGGACCTCGGCAAGCTCGGGCTTGGGGACCGGGCGATCGACCGGTTCGAGCACGCCATCAACCAGCCGAACGGCATGGTCATCCTCACCGGGCCCACCGGCTCGGGGAAGAGCACCACCCTCGTGGCGGCGCTGCACCGCGTGATTGGCCCCGAGGAAAATGTGCTTACGGTCGAGGACCCGGTCGAGTACGTGATTGAGGGGGCCCGGCAAATCAAACTCAGCGACAAACTGCAGTTGAAGGACGCGCTTCGGTCGATCCTGCGACACGACCCGGACACCGTGATGGTTGGGGAGATGCGGGACAAAGAAACCGCCGAGCTGGCCATCAAGCTCGCCAACACGGGGCACCTCACGTTCTCGACGCTCCACACCAACGACGCGCCGAGCGCCGTGAGCCGCCTCTACAAGATGGACATCGAGCCCTTCCTGCTGGCCTACGCGATCAATCTGATTGTGGCCCAGCGCCTGATCCGGACGCTTTGCCCGAACTGTAAGCAGGAAGTCCGGGATCCAGACTTTGTGAAGCTCGAGCAGCTCGGGTTTACGGAAGAGGAGGTGGATAAGGGGACGATCTACGCCCCGCCCAATCATTCGAACTGCAGCCAATGCAGCGGCACGGGCTACGACGGCCGGCGCGCCATCGCGGAGGCCCTGTACCTGACCCAGCCCATCCGTCACATGATTGTGGAGGCCGAGGGGGTCGTCGACGAGGGCGCAATCCGCGAGCATGCTGAGCAGGAGGACGGCATGCGGTCGCTCCAGGCCTCGGCTCGGGAGGCGATCCTGAATGGGGAAACCTCCGTGGAGGAAATGATCCGCGTGGTGGCGACGTAGGCACGCGAGCATGTGACGGCGGGAAGATCGCCCGTCGCACGAGCACGATTTCCATGGACCTGTAAACAGATGCTAGCTCCGCCATGCAACAGACGCTTCTCGCCCTGGTGGCCATGCTTATCGCGACGTTTCTTAGCTTCAATCAAAAGCAAGCGGCCATTCAGCACCAATCCCAAGTCGTCCGCGCAGAAATGGAGCAGATGGCCCTGGGGGCGGCGGGTCAAGCGATGCAAGTCATCCAGTCGCGGGCCTTCGATCGGGCCACCGTCGGAGTACCATCGGACAGCATCGTCCCTACCTCGGAATTCGAAGACCCAGGTTCAATCCAAGGTGGCATCTTAGACTGCGCGGCCTTCGAGGGGGAAGACGGGGAGAATGGGGAGGATGCTTGTGACGACGTCGATGATTTTTATGGAGATACGGCCACGATTTCGTTTGCATTCCCAACGGGGAGCTTCGATTTCAAAGTCGACATGAGGGTGCGGTACGTCAATTCGGACCTGCAACCAACAGGGGGAGCGAAGACGAACCGAAAAAAGATAATTCTAGAAGTGCAGGATAATCCAACCTCAGGGGAGCCGAGGCTCCCGGAGCCGATCAAATATTCTGAGGTCGTTTCCTACCCGTAGTGGGCGAGTAGGAGATCCCCGTTTTGACGGCGCACTGTCTCCCCTGACCAACCGCAGGACGCGATGCCTTTTATCTATGACAACTTGATCGCCACGGTCATTTCGATGACGGTCTTTCTAATTCTGGTCTCCATCCAGGCGCAGGCAACGCAAATCAACACGGCACGGACTTCCCGAAATGTCGCAAAGACCCAAGCCCATCAACTAGCCACGTGGATGGAAGAGGACTTGGCCGAGATGGGCAAGAACATGACGGTCGGTGCCGCGGCATTTGAGAATCCCCAGGACTCGACGCAGTGGCACACCGCCCAGTTCACATTCAAACACGATTCCCTCCTGGCGAGCGGCGATACCGTGCAGGTCAAGACCCGATATGACCTAGAAAAGTCCGGAGCCCGCATGGTGGACGGCACAACTGAGACGCTCTACGAAGTACAGCGATCGCGAAAAGTAGGATCCGATCCCTGGCAATCGAAGGGACAGAGCACCGGCAACCTCGGGTACTTCGAAATAAACATGCTCGATAAAGATGCAATTCCAATATCGAACCCCACGGTCAATCGGGACGATGTGGAGTGCATCCGCGTACGCTTCTCTGTGATTGCCCCTTTCCAGAATGAAGATACGTCCCTGCGACGAGTTTACCGCTCCATCGTGATCCCATATTGGTTGGCGAGGAAGTAGTGCCATCCTCTTCTGGACCAGTCGTGGCTCCGAGTATTATTTTCCCACCTGAGTAAAAGATGCGTGAGGGCAAACGACTGAAATCTATAAAACAGCTACATAGATATGGCACTTTTCTTGAGGCTTTTATAGGTCAGGTCGGAATTTCCCGCCATTTCTATTGCACAATCTGACAATATAATAACAATATAATAGAGATATCATGGGAAAGTACATCGTACTTATCGTTATGGCAACCGGTCTTAGCTTGACGCTCCTTGCGAATCAGGGGATGCAGACTGACCAAGATACAAGTAAGTCCCAGGCGGAGCGCCAGAAAAAAGTTCTCGCCAGGCAGATTGCCCGGTCAGCCTTCGATATGGGAATAAGCGAACTGCGCCGAAACTTCGATAATTGGCGAGTCGACCGCACCCAAGTCGAACATGAAGGAGGCCACTACGATCTTTCAGCCAGTGGACCGTCGAGTGGTCCGGTTGCCCTAGTCGCGGTGGGTTATTACGGAGATGCTAGATACAAGATTAGAGGAGAGGTGGCTAAGGATACCTCAGTGAGTGCACTCGCGAATGCGATTACGGCAAGCATCCCTATTGAATTCGACGTTTCTGGGGGCGGTTGTAGTGGAAATCCGTGCATTTCTGGTTATGATCGTGGAGGAGATGAGGATCGGCATGGGATTACGCTTCCTGAAGGAGCAGACGTTGAGGACGTCTGTGACGAATTTGACGACAAAGTAGTTGGGAAGGGCAGGGGGTGTGACGTGAAAAGCCGCACTGATGCGGAGGATGAATGGGTAGAGCGGAAGATGGGTCAGCTCGATTCCCAGATTCAAAAAGCCATTGCTCAGGGATCAGAAGACGTAATGGTATGTGATGAAAGTCCTCGCTGCGACATCAGTGATTATTCGGATAGGACAGGAATATTATATGTCACGAGTGAGCTTCGTTATAACGGTAGTGAAGAATGGAAGGGTCTTGTGTTCGTTGCAGATGGGGGATCTGTGCGGATTAACGGAGGAGGATCTGCAGTGAATATAAACGGAGGATTAATGATGAGTGATAGCACAAAGTTTAAAAATGACGAGGAGTTCGATCTGAACGGAGGGAATGCAGTCCACTACAATTCTGATGAACTCAGAAAATACTTAGATACGCTGCCAACGCTGCGTAGAATCACGATCCAGGTATCCAATCGCACTGAGCAGTTTCTTCGTTCAGCAGAGTAGGGAGGGTTCTGTTCTGGTTGGAGACAAGGAGGATTTTCATTTGAAAGAAGGAATTGTCAGGGAAAGTGAGCCGCAGACCGAGAATTCGGCCTGCGGTTTTCTTTTTGGGGGACACTCGGCGTGGGTTTTGCACACCCTTGAATATGGCATCTTGAACCGCCCAATCTTCTCGAACTGGACCCATTTCTCCGTGTCTCAAGATCAACTGGAAAATATTTCGGCCATCAAGGAGAAAGTGGAGGGGCAGAACGGTCGTTCCGACAGTCCCCGCGACACCTCTCTCCCGGACGTGTGCGATCGCATCATCGACTCCATTCCCGAGTCGTACCGCGGGCAGCGCCGGCTCCGGTACCTGGCCGAAGAGACGGCGAAGCTTTCCGTGGAGGAGGAAACGGCACTGCGAGAACGAGTGGAGCGCTTTGCAGCGCGGGCGCTGGAGCTCGACGCCAGTGACATGGACCTGGGCGGACGTGCCTGCGACGGCAACGTGTGGTACCGGGTCGACGGCGACAAGCGGCGGGAGGACGATCTGGGCACCTACGACCCGCTGGAGACCGACATCCTGGTTCTCAACCTCCTCAACGAGAAGCAGACGAAGGAGCTCCTGCAGGAGGGGGCAGCCGACTTCTCGTACCGGCTCGACGTGGAAGGCAACGATGGGCGGCCCCGCCGCTTCCGCGCCACGGCGTACTCGGACTACGACCACGCCGCACTCAACATGCGCGCCATCACCGACGAGGTGTTCGCGCTCGACGACCTGGGCTTCCACGAGAAAATCAAGAAGGGGATGATGTTTCGGCACGTGCGGGATGGGCTCACCCTCATCACCGGCGTTACGGGGTCGGGAAAAAGCACCACGCTCGACGCCATCATCGACGCCAACAACCAGGACGTGTCGGGCCACATCGTGGTGATTGCACAGCCCGTCGAGTACATGCACAAGCCCAAAAAGTGCATCGTCCGCCACCGCGAGGTGGGGAAAGATGTGGTGTCCTTCAAGGCCGGCATCACGCAGGCGCTGCGGCAGGACCCCGACATCGTGGTCATTGGGGAGATGCGTGATCCCGAAACCATTCAGGCGGCGCTCGAAATTACCGACTCCGGCCACAAAGTCTTCTCCACCCTCCACACGTCCTCTGCCATGGAGACCATTGACCGCATCGTGGCCGAGGTGCCGCCGGAGGAGCAGCAGCGGGTGCGGCACCGCCTCGCTGACGTGCTGCGGTGCGTCATCTCGCAGCAGCTGCTTCCCAAGGTGGGAGGCGGGCGGCAGATGGCCAAAGAGGTGCTCTGGGTCGACTCCTCCGCCCGCGCGGCGATCAAGAATGACAATGTCGGTGAAGTCTATCAGATGATGTGGGAGGGCGGTCAGGACGGCCAGACGACGCTCGAACAAGACCTGTATCGCCTCGTCCGCAAGAAGAAAATTAAACCGGAGCACGCGATGGACTACGCAAACAACAAGAAACGCCTCCGTCGCCTGTTCTGAAGCAGATCGGTTCCGTGCAGAACCTTTTCACTGCCGGGGCGACCGACGACGGCCTTCGCTTTCAATGCTGATTTCCCAAGCCGATGAGCACGCACGCACTTGGCATCACGGTGTCGGCAGACGGCCTCTACGCCGTACTGCTGGAGCGCACGGACGAGGAGACGGTCGTCCAGTTTCGACTATCCTCCGACGAACTGGGTGAGGACGGAGGCGACCTCCCGTTCGACGATTCCGGCGAGATGGCGCCCGGCATGGAAGAGGAATCGGACGACGTTACCATCCAGTTCGGTGACGATGGGGGTGGGGGCGGCGAAATGTTCATGGGATCGGAATTTGACGATATCGATGGAGGGGACGACCTCGGCGCAGCAGGCGATGGGGCAGACACCTGGAACTTTCAGGCCGAACTCGACGAACTGCTCGACGAGTGTGCGGAGCGCGGGTATGAGGACCCGGAAATTGCCTTCTGCAGCACCACCTCGGAGATCGACGACGTGGAGCTGCGGCTTCCCCCGGACGAGGGCGAGGAGGGCGAGGTCGAAGAGGACGAGCAGGGGCTTCCCCTGCCGGCGGCGCGCTCCACGCTGATCGAGATGCTGGAGGACCAGTACGAGGGCGAGGTGGAAGAGGGACGCGTGGGCTTTGTGCCGATGCACCGCACGGGGGACGGGCAGCAACGAGTCCTGGCCCTCATTGCCCGGCCGGGCGGACCGGTTCTGTCCACCCTGTCGACGATGCAGGGCCAGACCCTTGCCCGGTCCCCGCAGGCTCGGCTGCTCGACTCCGAAGTCTCCCTCTACCTGGGACTGGCCCGGTCGATCCTGCAGCTTCCGCCCGGGACCCCCGAAAAGACCATCCTCGTCCGGTCGAGCCCGGAGGACACGCTCGTGCTCTTCATTGAGGGCAACACGCTTCGCCAGTCGGAGCACCTTCCCGAGCTGACGTCGGAGGACTCTGCCGAGACGATTTGCAGCCGCGTGCTCCTTCTGCAGGACGAGTACGGGATGGGCGAGGTGCAGCACCTCATGCTCATCGCGGAGGACGACGAAGAGGTGCTCGCAGACGCCTTCAAATCGTACTTCGCGGGGGCCAATCTCCGGTTGCTGCGCACGCACCTGCCGGGGGGGGAAGAGACCGACACGGAGGCGTACGTGGCGGCGACCGGCGTGGCGCTTCGACTCCTCAACGACCCTGGATATGCACCGTTTTTCCAGCCGCTCAATCTGCTCGCGAAGAAGTACACCCCGAGCCGATTTCGGCTGCCGGTGGGCTGGTCGGTCCCTGCGCTCCTTACCCTCCTCGCCGTGACGACCCTCGGCTTCGTGTGGTATTACTTTGCAAATGCGAGTGCGATCAACGAACGGCGGTCGCAGCTTCGCCGGCTGGAGCAACAGGTCGAGCAGGTGGATCAGGAGGCCCTCCAGGGCCGCATCGACAGCCTCAAGTCGGCAGCTACCCAGTATGCCGGGGCGAACGAGGTGATGGGACGGCTCCTGCAGGGGAGCAACAAGTGGAGCGCCGGGCTCGCGACGGTGACGGGGGAGATCAACAGCATCGACGGCCTCTCAGTCGATCAGTGGAGCCCCGAGGGCGAACACGAGGTGACGATGGTGGGCCGGTCCACCGACCGGTCGAAGGTCGTCCAGCTGGCCCAGCAGTTGGAGGGGGAGATTCGCGAGCTCAGCTATACCGAGACGCGAGACGTCCGGCTGTACGACTTCCAGCTCACGGCGCCGCTCGACACCACCAAGCCGGCCGCCATCGAGTACTGGCGCGAACAGCAGCGCGAGCGCCTGGCCGCCGCCACCGACACGACGCAATCCGGCCCGGTCGCCGATACAGCGACCGCGGACACGCTGGGGAACGAAGTGACGGCGGCGAACGGAGAGACATCCGGGACCGACACCGGAGCCACTCCCGCATCGGCTGCCTCGTCCGCAGAGGCCGAATCGTCGGGATCGGGTTGGACCGTCATTGTGGCGTCCCTCGCGGAAAGTTCGGCGGCCGAAGCGACAGCGCGGCGCTTTCGGGACCGCCTGGACAGCGACAAGTACCCCGTTCAGATTCGGCACAGCGTACAGAACGACCGATACCGCGTCGGGGTCGGCACCTTCTCCTCGTTTGAAACCGCGCGGTCTGTGTTGCGGGAAATGAATGGCATTCTTCCCAGTGGTGCGTGGCTGCTGAAAACGTCGGGAACGACCGAGCAGACTTCTACGGTCGAGGCGTCGGAGCCCGATGCCTCCGCCTCCTCCCCCGCAGGACGCTCAGGTTGATCGGAACGGTCTCGTTCGCCAATTGACATCACATAGTCCTCTCCCGTCTCCACGGGCCAACGCATGCTCACTCTCAACTCCAACCAGACGATCCTCCTCTCGTGCCTGGTGCTCGTCATTGGGGCGGGCACGTACCTGACCTACTTCCGCCAGCAGGACACGATCGCGTCGCTGGACGAGAAAATTGAGGCCAAAAAGGAGGAGCAGGAACAGATTCGGACCTTGAAAGCCAACCTGGTCGATGCGAAGAAGCGGTTCAAGACGGTCCGTCGTGAGTGGCGCACCCAGTACAAAGTGGTCCCGCAGACCATTTCGTCCCCGGACATTGTGGCGTATCTGACCGAACTCACGCAAACGGGCTTCAAGCGATTTGACGTGAGCTCGTCGGGGTCGGAGGAGCGGGACGGCTACAGCGTTCATACCTTCAGTGCGGAGGGGGAGGCCTACTTCACGAACCTGTACCGGTTCGTGTGGACGGTCGAGAACAACCGGCCGTTCTATCGCGTCCGCGACCTGGAATTGACGTATCTCGAGGAACGGACGACCGACGAAGAGACCGGGCGAACGACGATGGACCTCCTCGTCTCGTTCCAGATGAACGTGCAGGCGATCTACGGGGCCACCGAAGACCTTCCGAGACCGAGCCAGCCGTCGGACGGACGCGAAGTGGAACGGCTCCCCGTCGCCCAGACCGCTCCGCGCCCGCCGCTCCCGTCCTCGGTGGTCCCCAACCCGGCCCCTGAAATTAATCCGTTCTATCCCCTCGTCTTCGAGGAAGTACCTCCCAACGAGTACGATCGCCTCAACGTCGAATCGGCTCCGCTCCTCTCGATCCTCGACGGGCAGGCGATCTTTCAGACGAGCGAGGGCCTCACGCGGGTGAGTGAGGGCGACCGGGTCTATCTCGGTCGCATCGTAGAGGTGGATCCGTCCGAGGGCCGCGTCGTCGCCCGACTGAACCGGGGCGGGGTCATCGATCGGGTGGAGCGCACCTTGGGCACGGAGAGTCCCCTCCGGCAGATTCCCGGAGGAGACGGCACGACCTCCGACGGGTAGCAGGAATAGTCCTTGCTCCAACAGTGAGGAGACGTGCTCTCAACGTTTCGTCATCGGAAGACCTTTCTTACCGCTTTTACCGCCGACCTCAGAGTTCATGACCCGTACCCCGCGATTTTTCCGATCCGTCGCAATCGGCCTTGTTGCAATCCTGATAGGAAGCGTCGCGCTGCCGGCCGAAGCGCAGCAGCGACCCGACCGACGGAAGACGCGCACCAACATCTCGCCCGATCTCCTGGTGTCGTTTGGGAAAGACACGCCCCTCAATCAGTTCCTCGAAATCGCCAACCCGATCTTTGAGCGCGAGCTGGGAAAAATCGTCGTGGACCCGAAGAATCGGACGACGCCGATCGGGGTCCCCATCTCGGGAATGTACTATCTCGATGCGCTTGAAAAAGTCTTGGAGGCGAACGGGCTCACTTATAAAGAAACAGGAACGGCGTTTCTCATCCAGAAGCCCACGCAGACCCAGTCCGCGGGCGCACTTCCACAGGATACGACGGAAGAGCGTCCTGCCACACTCGGGACGCGGGAAATCCGGATAAATGCTGTCCTCTTCAACCTCAATCTCACGAAGGTGCGGAACCTCGGTCTTCGCTGGGATGAGATTCTCGGATCGACGCAGGGGGGACAGGGCGGCGGACAGGGGGGACAGGGAGGACAGTTCGCGATCGAGACCGAAAATCTCTTCGAAAGCGTCGACAACATTCTGCAGGTGCCCGACCAAATCGCCCTCTCGCGGTTTCGTCGGTTCCTCAACCTCCTCGAACAAGATAATGTGGGACGAACCATTGCCAACCCGCAGGTGACCGTCCAAAGCGGCGAGCAGGGCCAGATCCAAATCGGGCAGGATGTGCCGATCCAGACGACCGACTTTGCGGGCAACACCGTCACGGAGTTCGTCTCCACCGGCATTATCATCGACGTCACGCCGACCCTGCTGAGCCAGCCGGTGGCCGATACGGCCGGCGCTCCCGTCCTCGATTTCATCCACATGAACGTGCGGGTGGAGGATTCGAACAGCCAGCCCAGCGCGGCCGGGACGATTATCAACCGAAATCAGGCGACCACACAGGTCGTTCTTCTCAATGGGGAAGCCACGGCCATCGGTGGGCTCATCTCGACCCAGAAGACCAAGTCACGCAGCGGGGTCCCCCTCCTGAAGGATTTGCCGGGCTGGTTCTTCGGGCTCCGCTATATTTTCGGCACGGAGACGACAAATGTCACCAAGCAGGAGCTCTTGATCGTGCTCCGGGCTGAGGTCGTGGATCCGCTCCGGGCGCGGGCCACGGAGAAGTTGGACGACGAACTCATCGATCAGCGTCGTCGCAATGCGCGGGAGGCCCTGCGCAAGCTCGGCGAGGGGTATTCCGACGAGGACTGGCTTCCAAAGCCCAAGACGAAAGAGGATCCGCAGGGTCGGGAGGAGCGGTAAGACCGATAGAACGGCGCATCTCTGCGACTGGTGAAAAGGACCTGGCATGCGGAGTGGAACACCCTTTCCGGCGCCTGATACGGGGGAGCGTGTGATCTGACCGAACCCGCTCTCGACGCGCCCCGTGGTCCCCGTCTGGCTCACCGACACAGTGACGAGCGACCTGAACCGGGCCCTCCACTACACTCAGCTCTGGGGCCTGCACGGCATGGAGTTGCGAACGGTCGGCGGACCGGATGACCGGGTCCCCTTCGTGAACGAGAAGCAGATCCGCGAGCAGTTGGAGGGTACCGAGCTGCTCCTCGCCAGCGTGGTGCCGAGCATGTTCGAGGGGCCTGTGAGCGACCGCGCTGCCTGGATGAACGACCTTCTCGAGTTCGAGGACACTCTCAAGCTCTGTCGGCGCGTCGGGTGTCCGCGCGTGACGGTGAGTCCCTTCGCGGCTGAGCCCGGCGCGTCCCTGGAGCCAATGGTGGAGGCGCTGCAACAGGCGGGTGAAAAGGCCGCCGAGTACGACGTGCTGGTCGCGGTTCGCAACGGCCCCGAAACCGCATGTCCCACCGGGCAGGCTCTCTCCAATCTGCTGGCTCGCGTGGAGGCCCCAAACGTTCGGGCCGCGTGGAACCCCGTCGGCGCCCTCCGTGCCGGCGAGGATCCCACCACAGGACTCACGGCGCTCGCGGGACTGGTAACGCTCGTCCGCTGTAGCGACGGCCGCGTGGAGGGGGAGCGCTGGGTCGACACGCCGCTCGGGGAGGGGGCTGTGGGATGGAGTGAGCAGTTGGAGCAGCTCGCCGCGCAGGGCTTTCGAGGGCCGATCAGTCTTGAGGTCTATCTGGAGCCGCGGCCGAAGCACGGCCTCCGCTCTGCCACGACCCTCATCCACATGATCCGCGATGTGCGGGCCGGGGCTGCCTCGGACTGATGGAATCGAGAGAAACTCCCATCGAACCGCGCTCGTATCGCTCGACGGTCCGCTCCCCGTTCCGCGATTCCTTCAATTCAATCCTGCTCTCGACATGTCCGTCTCTCGTGACGACGTCCGGCACGTAGCCCAGCTCGCCCGGCTCGACTTCTCGGCGGAAGAGGAGACACAGATGGCCGACGAGCTCAGTCAGATCCTCAACTACGTCGACAAACTCGATGAGCTCGACACCTCCGGCGTCCCGCCCATGTCGCACGTGCTGGACGTGACCAACGTCTTTCGAGCAGACGACGTAGAGGAACGCATCGACCGCGCGCAGGCCCTCGAACCGGCCCCGGAGGCCGATGACGAATACTTTCGGGTGCCGAAGGTCATCGAGTAGTCAGCGGGGCCAAGGGGGAGTCATGAAGGGGCGACGCCCGCCTCAAGGCACGCCGCCTATGAGGATGCTGTAACGAGTCAGGCAGCCGGAACCATCACGCTCCGATTTATGTGTTAAGACACACAATTCAGTGTTGAAATCGGTCGTACAGATGGGACAGATCCTGCGAGACCACATTAAGCAGGCGGCTCCTTTTGAGGTCCAGACCCAGGAGGCGATGCTGAACCTCTTCGTCGCGGCGGCGCACGTGCGGCGGCGGGTGGAGCGGGTCTGCCAGGAGTACGACCTTCACTTCAGCCACCACAATGTGCTCCGCATTCTCCGAGGGGTGCATCCAGACGGGCATCCGCGATGCGAGCTCGTCGAACGCATGCTGGATCCTTCTCCGGACGTGACGCGCTTGATTGACAAGCTCGTCGACCGAGGCCTCGTTCAACGCTCCAAAAGTTCCGAAGACCGCCGGATGACGATCCACACCATTACGGATGAAGGGCTTGACCTGCTTGAAGAGATGGATCCGAAGGTGCAGTCGGTACAACAGTGGTTCGACCAGCGAGTCTCCGACCGAGATCTCCAGCACCTCTCTCGCATCTGCGAAGGCATTTACGCAGACTACGAAGCCGACGAGTAATTTTTCGAAATTGATGTTGTAACGGACGGTGTTTCAACAGATAACTCATTCGTTTGGGACAGTGCCGTACAGACGAATCGGGGACTTCTCCAGCGAGGAGAAGTCACCTCCCTCACGACTCACTCTCACTCACAACACACCATTCAGACCATGAGCGATTTCAAGCAGCGAGATCAAGAGCTGAACGACATGATCCTCCAGGGCAAGATTCTGCAGGCCTTCGACAAGTACTATGCCGACGACATTGTCATGGAGGAGGACGGAAAAGAGCGCGTTGGCAAAGAGGCCAACCGGGAGTACGAGGAGCAATTTGTGAACTCCCTTGAGGAGTTTCATTCCGCTGAGATTAAGAGTCAGGGCGTCGACGAGGACAATCGGGTGACGTTCTCCGAGTGGGAGAACGACATGACCCTTGAAGGGGTCGGTCGCGTTCAGCAGAAGCAGGTGGCCGTTCGGACCTGGAACGACGAGGGGCAGATCACCCACGAGAAGTTCTATAAGCTGGGGTGATAAATCCCCTCGTTTTGGCAATTCAGGGAGCTGGGTTTGGATAAGTCAGGTAACGTTTGAAATTATAATAATAATCTGATGTTTATAAAATGTTATCTGCCATCACTGGGCCCATTGAATCGGCTGGTTCTTTGCTCCCCCACCAAGAGAAGCCTCGGGGCCACTTGGCCTCGGGGCTTTTTTACTGGCGGTGTCGGTGCAGAACAGGGGGCGTCGCTCACACTTCGTCGCGCAGCACGGCAGCATCTCGTTCCGGGACGGAGGGATTGATGCGCTGTCCGGTGCCCTGCTCGTAACCGGCTCGTACGGTGGTGCGGGGGCGAATCCGGAGGCTCCAGTGGAGGTGTGGAGCGTCGGTGTTGTAGTCGAGGGCCGTGCGGACGAAGAAGTTGTAGTCGGGGTCGTCCAGTTGTGTGTGGAGGCGTCCGAGCACGTCGTGAAGGGCCGTGGCAAGCTTCGCGCGCAGGTCTTCGGTGAGGCGACCGAACTCCGGCTCGTGCTCGCGGGGGAGGATCCACATCTCGTACGGCACCTCGGCGGCGAACGGCACGAAGACGACGAAGTCATCGCTCGTTTGCACGAGACGGGCTTCGGCGTCGAGTTCTTCTTCGATCATCGCGCAGTACGGGCACCGTCCCTGTTCCTCATACTGGGTCCGGGCCGCACGTTCCTCGCGTTGAATTTGCGGGGGCGGGAAGTCCGGAGCGATGAGCTGGCTGTGCGGGTGCGCGATGGAGGCGCCGGCACCGACGCCGTGATTTCGAAAGAGGAACGGAATCAGGTCCTCGTCCCCCTGTCGAATGGAGTGGTACCGCTCCAGGTACGTCTGGAGCACGGCGTCGACTTGGGCCACCGGCATGTGGGCCGGGTGCTGGTAGTGGCGTGGGGTTTCGATGATGACCTCCTGCCGCCCCCGACTGGCCCGCGAGCGGTACAGCCCATGCATCTGGTCGTAGGGCGCGCGGTCGAGGGCGAGCGCCGCATACTTGTTCGGCACCACGCGCGTCTGCCAGGGGAGAGGGTCGGTATCGTCCAGCTCCCACAGCACGGATGGGAGCATCTCCTCGTGGCCGGGGCAGAACGGGCATCCCTCGACGGGGCGGTCGTCGTCGGGGGAGGGAGGCTCCGCGTCGGGGGTCGTGTGCCGGGGACGGCCGCTCCGCGAGGGGGCGAAGGCGACCCACTGGTTCGTGAGGTGGTCCCGGCGCGTTTCGGGATTGTAGGAGGAAGCCATCTGCGGTCGTCGAAAATGGAGGGGAAGAGAGGATCCGAAACAAAACGTCGGCAGATCGTCCAATCAAGCGTGCAAGATCTAAACCTTCTCGGAATAGCGCCCCGTTCCGTCGTGGCTGCACGCTCTGATGATCGAAGGCCGACAGTGGCCGGGCATTACGACCGGTTGGACCGCTTCTACCGGCAGATTTGGGGCGAGCACCTGCACCACGGCCTGTGGACACGTTCGTCGTTCTCACCCGAAGAGGCGGTGCGTCACCTGGTGCATGAGGTCGCTGCCGACGCGCAGATTGAGTCCGGGACCCGCGTGTGTGACGTGGGCTGCGGGTACGGCGCTCCGGCTCGTCTGTGGGCAGAGACGTACGGAGCCGAGGTGACTGGCTTCACGGTGTCCGAGGCGCAGCACGTCTTCGCCCAGCGAGAGCCGGTGGAGGGGCCGACGCCGGAGTATCGCCTCCAGGATTTTTTGGGCAATGATCTGCCCGATGAGAGCGTCGACGTTGTGGTGGGCATCGAGAGCCTCACTCACATTCACGACCCGTCGCGGGTCTTTCGGGAGGCGGCGCAACTGCTGCAGCCCGGCGGGCGCCTTGTGCAGTGCGCGTGGATGGCTGCGCCGGACGCGTCCCCGTGGGCCCGCAACTGGCTGCTCAATCCCATCTGCGAGGAGGGCCGCCTTTGGGGCCTCCCGACGGCGACCGATCTGCATCGATGGGCCACGCAGGCCGGACTGACGGTTGAGCGACTGGACGACGTGACGGCGCTGGTGCGGCGGACCTGGACTGCGGTCCTCCGTCGGTTTTTCCACGCGCTTCGTACCGATCCGGACGTGCTCCGAATGCTCCTCAACACATCGGAGCCGGACCGCGTGTTCGCCCGGACGATTCTTCGCATCTGGGTTGCACAACGCATTCGAGCGCTTCGATACGGGTGGCTCGTGGCCGTTCGAGAGTGAATGGAGACCGTCCCACGCCGTGGGCACAGCGATATTTCGTGGGCATTGCCGGGGGACTTCGGCGTGTACCGGCTGGCGAACTCAGGGCGTTTGCGCACATGGATTCCACCTCCTATATTCCAACGGCGCTTTGGATGAGGGACGAACCGTCGACCGAAGCGGCCCCCACCGTTCAAGACGGTACGCTTCGGGTTCGCGCCTCCCCGGCGCCGATGTGCGACTGTAGAACTTCGCTGGCTCTTCGCTGTCGTGTCACCACGCTGACGTTATGGAAGGAGTTGTTCAGTTTCTCAACGATCTGGTTTGGACCTACGGCATTCCGCTTGGAGGCGGCCAGTACATTCCCTGGGTCGTTCTCCTCCTCCTGGGGGCGGGCATCTACTTTACCGTCCGGCTGGCGTTCATTCAGATCCGGCAGTTTCCGCATGGCATTGCGGTGACATCGGGCAAGTACGACGATCCGGACGATCCGGGCGATGTCTCGCACTTCCAGGCGCTCACCACGGCCTTGTCGGCGACCCTCGGCATTGGAAACATCGCCGGGGCGGCCCTCGCCATTCACATCGGCGGGCCGGGGGCACTCTTCTGGATGTGGGTCACTGGAGTCTTGGGCATGGCCACCAAGTACAGCGAGGTGACCATTGCGCAGTACTACCGCAATGTTGACGAGCCGACGGAAGAGGAGCGCGGGACATGGCAGCAGACGTGGAAGGGCACCGTGGCGGGCGGGCCCATGTTCTACATCGAGAAGGGCCTCGGTAAGAACTGGAAGCCCTTGGCGATTTTCTTTGCCGTGATGCTCATGATCACGTCGTTCCTCACCGGAAACGCCGTGCAGGCCAACACGGTGGCCGACGTCATGAACTCCGAGTTCGGCATTGCGGTGTGGATTTCCGGCTTAGTGCTGGCGGCTGTAATTGCGCTCGTCATCCTTGGAGGCGTCACTGCCATTGGGCGCGTCACGGGAGTTTTGGTACCCGTGATGGCCGCCTTGTACGTCGTCGGCGCGCTGTTCATCCTCGCCTTTAACTACACGGAGGTCCTTCCCACGCTCGGAAGCGTCTTCACGAATGCCTTCAATCCCTCGGCAGGGGTGGCCGGGACGGGGGCTGGAGCCTTCTTATTAACCTTCCAGTACGGGGTGCAGCGCGGCCTCTTCTCCAACGAGGCAGGCATGGGCTCGGCGCCCATCGCCCACTCGGCGGCCAAGACGAACGAGCCGGCGTCCGAGGGCGTGGTGGCGCTGCTTGAGCCGTTCATCGACACCATCACGGTGGTCACCCTCACGTGCCTGGCGATCCTGGTGAGCGGCGCCTGGGGTAATCCGATCCCGACCGCGTTCAACCTCGACTCCGGAAGCGTGGAGTACCGCGTGGCAGGGGAGGGCGGGATTTTCCCCGGCACGGAGGTCCCCGAGGAAATTCAGATCGAGAACGGAGAGCAGCAAGTCCAGAATCCCAACGAGGACCCGCAGTTTGCCTGGCGACAGGCGGTGGTCGACCAGTTCTACACTTCGTGCACCGGCAATTGCGAGGACGAGGCGGATCTTCAGAATCCATTTACGGGCACGCTCTATCCGCAGAAAAATGTGGCGGTATCCGAGGACGGGACGACCTACGAGGTGCTCTACGGACAAGGGGTGCGGAGTGGGGCGCCTCTCACTCGGCTTGCGTTTGAGCGAGGCCTCTCGCCGCTCGGCGACTGGGGCGGGTACATTGTGATTTTGAGCGTGCTGCTCTTCGCCATTTCCACCTCCATCTCGTGGAGCTACTACGGCGACCGCTGTGCCTACTACCTGTTCGGCGAACGGGCCATCTTTCCCTACAAGGTCGTCTTCGTGATCATGAACTTCACGGGGGCCGTGACGGCGCTCACGACCATCTGGACCATCGGAGACATTGCGCTCGGCATCGTCATCGTGCCGAACCTGATCGCGGTGATCATGCTCACAGACAAGGTCAAGGAAATCACCGACGACTACCTGGAGCGGAAGCCGTGGCTGACGATGCATGAGGGCCAAGAGCGTGAGTAGAATGCACGGGCGACCGTCGGCTCGCTATGCTCTCTCTGATCCGCAGGTTCATTCCACCGACCCGATGGAAAAACTAACCGTCGTCGATCATCCGCTGCTGAAGCGCGACCTGACGATTCTGCGTCGAGACGATACGCCGCACGGCCAGTTTCGGAAAAAGGTGTCCGACGCTGCGGCGATCCTGGCCTACGAGGCGATGCGTAACATCGATCTGAAGGAGACCACGATCGAGACACCGATGGAGTCTACGACGGGCTTTGAGATCGCCGAGGACGTGATGGTGGTGCCCATCATGCGGGCGGGGCTGGGGATGGTCGATGGGTTCGTGCGGTACCTCCCGGAGGCGCGGGTGGGCCACCTCGGCATGCAGCGCGACGAGGAGACATACCGTCCGGTCGACTACTACAGCAACATTCCGGAGGGCATCGAGACGGCGCACGTGTTCGTGGTGGATCCGATGCTGGCGACGGGGGGCAGCGCGTCCTTCGCCATCAACCACCTGAAGGAGCATGGAGGCAAGCACTTTACGTTTGCCTGCCTCGTGGCAGCGCCGGAGGGGGTGGCGAGGCTGCGCGAGGAGCATCCAAGCGTGCCCATCGTGACGGCCGTGCTGGACCGCGAACTCGACAACGATGCGTTCATCCGGCCGGGGCTGGGGGACGCAGGGGATCGGATTTTCGGAACGAGACAATGACTGAGGATCGCTGGTTGATGAGTCATTTCGCTTCGCTGCCGCGAACGTTCGTTCTACTCGCGGGTCTTCTGTGTCTTGGATCTGGGGCGCTCGCGCAGGACGGGCCCGAAGTGGAGGTGCCAGATCCCGTGCTCACAGGCATCGAGTTTTCGTTGACCGTGCCCGGCGACTCGTCGCTCGCGGAGACCGGAACCCCAGTGGTGCGAGTGGGATCTGCGACCTATCCGCTGGTCTACAACGCCGACCAGGAAGAGTGGGCGACGCCGGACTCGGCGAACGCGGTCATATCCACAAGTGGACTGGCGTCGGTGGAGGTCGTGGCAAACGATACGGTGCTTCGAGAGGCAAGGACCCGGGCCATTCCGAGCTGGCTCTCCATCCTGCCGCCGCTGTTGGCCATCGGAATGGCGCTCGTCTATCGGCGCGTGGTGCCGGCCCTGTTTTTCGGCGTGTGGGTCGGGGCCGTCATCGCGATTGGCTTCACACCCTGGGGCCTGTTCAAGGGCCTACTCGACACGTTTGAGGTCTACGTCCTCAACGCGATGGCCAACCCCGATCGCGTGGCCATCATCCTGTTCTCGCTCATGATTGGGGGCATGGTGGGCATTATCTCCAAGAACGGTGGCACTCGGGGCATCGTCGATCGCTTGACCGGCTGGGCGAGCGACTCGAAGCGCGGGCAGGTAGTAACCGGCATCCTCGGCATCAGCATCTTCTTCGACGACTACGCCAACACGCTCATCGTGGGCAATACGATGCGCCCGGTGACCGATCGCCTGCGCATCTCGCGCGAGAAGCTGGCCTATATCGTCGATTCGACGGCCGCCCCCATTTCGGCCCTCGCCTTTGTTACCACATGGATCGGGTACGAGGTGGGACTGATCGGGAGTGCCATTGAGGGAATGGAGGGCTTCAATGAGGGGGCATATTCGGTCTTTCTGAGCTCGCTGCCCTACAACTTTTATCCTCTGCTGGCCCTCTTCTTCGTGTTTCTCATTGCCAACTCTCGCCTGGACTTTGGTCCGATGTACAAGGCGGAGAAGCGAGCTCGCGAAACGGGCAAGGTGCTGGGAGACGACGCCAACGTCGACGAAGCGGCGACCGAAGACGAGGATGAGCTCAAACCGCCTGAGGGCACGCCCCTTCGTGCGCTCAATGCGATTATCCCCATCGTTGTGCTCGTGGCGGGGGTGCTCGGAGGACTGTACGCCACGGGCCTTGCAGCGGCTGGGCCGGACGCCTCGCTGCAACGCATTATTGGAGAAGCCGACTCCTACAAGGCGCTCATGTGGGGATCGCTGTTGGGGGTCCTGGTCGCAGCAGGGCTGTCGCTCGGGCAGGGCATTCTGGACCTGGAGCAGACCGTGGAGGCCTGGTACGAGGGGCTCAAGTCGATGCTCTTTGCGATGATCATTCTCGTGCTCGCGTGGGCACTCTCCAACATTACCGAGGTGCTCCACACGGCCGATTATCTCGTCTCGATTCTCGGAGAAGCGCTGCCTCCTGGGGTCGTGCCCGCAATTATCTTTATCCTTGCTGCCGCCACGGCCTTTGCCACGGGATCGAGCTGGGGGACGATGGGCATTCTCATGCCCCTGGTGATTCCGCTGGTGTGGGCGGTGCTCGTCCAAAACGGGATGGACGATCCTGCGCATTTTCACATCCTCTACTCGGGGGTCTCCTGCGTGCTCGCCGGGGCCGTGTGGGGCGACCACTGCTCCCCGATCTCCGACACCACCATCCTCTCGTCGATGGCCAGTGGGTGCGATCACATCGAGCACGTGCGCACGCAATTGCCGTATGCACTCAGCGTGGGCACCGTGGCCATTCTGTTCGGGACGCTACCCGCGGGCTTTGGGATGCCGTGGTGGATTGGGCTGATTGTGGGCGGGCTCCTGCTGTACGGGCTGCTGCAGATGGTGGGCTCGCCCATCAAAACGGCCGTGCCTCCGTTCGAAGAGGAGGGCGAACCCGCTCGGGTGTAGTGACTTGAGCCGTGCGATGAGGCTCCTCGAGAGGGAGCGTCTCACCTTCAACTCGCATCAACCGCTCTGTACGACCATGTTTCTCGACGCCGACGACCGTCCCTGGGGACGCTGGGAGGAATACTTGAACGAGCCCGGATATCGGGTGAAACGGATCATCGTGAATCCCGGGGAACGCCTCTCTCTGCAAAAGCACGAGCACCGGAAGGAGCACTGGGTCATGGTGCGGGGAGC
>CAZBIB010000028.1:0-6094 GCA_964491575.1 uncultured Salinivenus sp.
GTGCCTCGCCGAACGGGAGCGTGTAGTGCTCCGGCGGCGTGGGCGTGCGGGCGGAAGCGGCGCGATAGAGCGCCTTGTGCTCCAGGAAGAGAACGGGATCCTCCATTCGAATGGCGGTGGCCAGGAGCCCCTTCGCGTCGGCAGCGGTGGAGGGGAGGGCGATCTTGAGCCCCGGCGTGTGGCCGAAGATGGACTCGACGTTCTGCGAGTGGCAGAGGCCGCCGTGAATGTAGCCACCGCAGGGCACGCGGATCACCATGGGGCAGCTCCACGCGTCGTTGGAGCGGTAGCGGAAGGGAGCCACCTGGTTGCGGAGCTGCTGCATGGCCGGCCAGATGTAGTCGGCAAACTGGATCTCGACGACCGGCGTGAACCCGCTCGCCGCGTAGCCCACGGCCGTGCCGATGATGGACCCCTCCGCCAGGGGCGAGTTGAAGCACCGGTCCTCGCCGAACTGGGCGGTCAGTTCCTTCGTCGCGGTAAAGACGCCACCCTTTTCGCCGGCCACGTCCTCGCCGTAAACGATGATCGACTCGTCGCGCGCCATCTCCTCCTTGAGCGTGCGGTTGATGGCGTCGACCATCACCATCGGCTCCGCATCCTCGTCGATGTCGTCTTCCGAATTGTAGTCGATGTCGAGGTCCCCCTCGAAGAAGACGTGGTCGGTGGCCGTTTCAGGGACGGGGTCGTCCTGCTGCTTGGCCCACTCGGCGGCCTCGTCCACCTCCTCGTGGACCTCCTCTCGCATAGCTTCTGCCTCGTCCTCACTGAGAAGACCCTCCTCGATGAGAGTGGCTTCCATGCGGGCGATCGGGTCGATCTTTCGGTCGGCCTCCAGCTCGTCGGGTGTGCGGTACTTGGTGTGGTCGTCCGAGGAGGAGTGGGAGAAGAGACGCACCACGTCGGCCACGAGGCATACCGGCCCGTTGCCGTCGCGGATGTGCTGGATGGCGGCCTGCGCGGCGGAGGCGCTGGCGAAGAAGTCGGTGCCGTCCACGCGCATTCGGCTCAGGCCCTCGTAGCCGGCAGCCAGCTTGTAGGGCGTGCCCCCGGCGGTCTGCTCGTCGATGGGCACGCTGATGGCGTACTTGTTGTCCTGCACGAAGAAGAGGACGGGCGCCTGCTCGCGGGTCGCCCAGTTGAGGGCCTCGTGGAAGTCGCCCTGCGAGGTGGCCCCGTCGCCGCATGAGACGTACACGTAATTGTCCTCGTCCCGCTGCTGGATGGCGAAGCCAAAGCCGATCCCCGGATTGAACTGTGCTCCGACCGAGGAGGCCGTCGTCATCACGTTCAAGTGCTTCAGTCCAAAGTGCTCCGGCATCTGGCGGCCGCCGGAGTTGGGGTCGTCGGCCTTGGCGAGATGAGCAAGCAGCGCTTCCCGAGGTGTCATCCCGAGCGAGAGCGCCATGCACAGGTCCCGGTAGTAGAAGCAGAACCAGTCGTGGCCGGGACCCTCGCCAGGGCGTGAGTACTGGCCGATGGCGGACTGCACGGCCTCGTGCCCGGCGCACCCGATGTGGAAGTGGCCCTTGCCCTGCTTCAGCAACGTCATCATCTTCTCATCGAGCCGCCGCGAGAGCATCATCGTGCGGAGGCGCTGTCGCAGATCATCGGCCTCGAAGTCGGCAGGCGTCAGTTCGTTAATCTCGATCGACCCGTCTGACTCGATAGACGGGATCTGCGGGATGGCGGCGTGGCCGTCCCCGTGCATCAGCTCCTCGACCGGAACTTCCTCCTCGGTCGTCTCCACGGTGTTCTCGGCGTCGGGGGACGCGGACGGCTCTCCGTCGGGCGGACCCGATTCTGGCGTCTCCGACTCGGGCGTGTCCGGGGACTCTTCCTGGGAGTCGAGATCAGTGTCGTTCGTGTTTGGCATCTCGGGATCAGCCATTGGTCGAAGCCAGCGAAATGAGTCGGTGCGGATCGGGGCCGGTTGGCGGAACGGTGCTCCAAAGAGGCCTCTCCGTTGCGCGTCTCCGCTCGAAAGCGCTTCCGGATCGGGGGACAGATTCAAACCTTAACACTTCCAAAAGCCCCGTCCTCCTCCATTATATGGAATTTCCCCGTCCCCGAAAAGGTTCTTCCGCGAAGATGGTGGGAGGATGGGAGGTAAGAGGAGGAGAAGGGAGAGAACGTGTGGAGGGGGAAGTGAGGATCGCGTCGCCTCTATCTGCAAAGGCGCTGTCAGGGCCTCCATTCACGATTTTCGATCCGCCTCCGCCATCCTCGATTCTCTATTCTCCTGCACACTGATCCAGTGTAGCAGCCTGTGCCCGACTCAGCACAACGGACAGAGAAGAGCGGGAGGAGGTCAGGCTTCCACAGCTTCCGGTTCCGGCTCGGATTCGTAGGGGAGCTCGAACCAGAACCGCGTGCCCCGGCCCTTCGTGCTCTCTACGTGAATGTCTTCGCCGTGGGCCTGGAGAATCTGCTTGACGATGCTGAGCCCGAGCCCAGTCCCGCCGCTCTCCCGCGAGCGGTCCGGATCGACACGATAGAAGCGTTCGAAGATACGGTCGAGGTGGTCTTCGTCGATGCCCTGTCCCGTGTCCACGATCTCGATGCGGACCTTGTCGAGGCGCCGCTGCACCCGGCACCGCACCGACCCGCTCCCTGTGTACGCGATGCCGTTCTCAACGAGGTTGGTCAGCACTTGGCGGATGCGGGATCGGTCGGCGTGGACGAAAAACTGCGGCACATCGGCCTGGAGGTCGAGGCCTTTCTCTTCGGCTTTGGGGCGGAGCATCTCGGTGACCTCGTTCACCAGATCCTTCAGGTCGAATACCGACCGGTTGATGAGATCCTCCCGGTATTCGAGCCGGGCGATGTCGATGAGGTCGTTGAAGAGGTTCTGGAGCCGATTCAGATTGGTGAGGGCTTTCTCGGCGTACCTCTTCCGCTGCTCGTCGTTAAGTCCCGGGGTGCCGAGGGCTTCCAGGTAGCCGCTGATCGAGAAAATAGGATTACGAACCTCGTGAGACACGTTGCCGATGAACTCGCTCTGCAGCCGCGTCATGCGTTCCAGTTCCTCAATCTTCTCGCGGAACGCATCGGAGGCGCGGTTGAGGCTCTCGGCAAGGTCCTGGAACTCCGCCGCGCGGGAGTCGACCCGGATTTTGCCCGCGAATTCGCCATCGGCTACCCGACGCGCCGTCTCGCTGATGCGGGTGAGCGGCGTCGTCACCTGGTAGGCGGCAATGAAGCTGCCGATGAGGGCCAGCAAGAGGGCCAGCACCATGCCCAGGATGAGCACGACCTGAGACCGCCGCGCGAGGTCGTACAGGGGCGGTGGGGGTTGGCCCACCTGCACGACCAAGTTCAAAGACGGGCGGTAAAGGGTGGCAATGAAATAAGGCTGCCCCTCAGTGCCCTCGGCGTAGGCGAACTGCGTCGTTTCTGCCTCCAGGGTACGGAGGGCCGACATGTCGATCAGGGTGTCGGCGGGGAGGGAGTGACGTGTTTGGGCCGTGGGACGGTACGTCGTGTCGGGCGTGATGAGTGCGATGTTGAGATCGCTCAGCTCCGTGAGGTTTTTCACGATCCGGTGTCGGCGGTCCGGATCCGACTCCTGGGCCACCTGCACGGCAATGCGATCGGCCTGGTCGTGGAGCGTCTGCTGCATGGCCATGCGCATCTCGCCCCGCAGGACGAGCACCACGTAAAGACCGACTCCCACGACCGCCATCCCGACGAACAGGGCGAACGTCAGGACCATCCAGGTCTGCGTTGATGCCCGGCGCGGGAGGAGGAAGTCCCAAATCGACCGAAAAAAAGACATACGACGCAGGTGAAGAACGACTCGCGCAAATCAGCGCGCGGGCTCAATGGAGGAAGAAGTTACGCTTCGGCCGACTCTTCCTCCTGGACGAATCGGTACCCGACGCCGCGGACCGTCTGGATGTGCTTGGCAAAGTCGCCCAGCTTCTCGCGCAGGTTCTTGATGTGAGCGTCCACAGTCCGCTCGGTGACCATCATCGCGTCCTTCCAGATGGTTTCGAGCAGTTGCTGTCGGGTAAAGGCCTTGCGGGGATGGCGCACGAGGTATCGGAGCAGTTCGAACTCCGTCAGCGTCAGCCCGAGGTCCTCGCCGTTCAGTTCGGCTCGGTATTCATCCTCGTAGATCTTGAGGCCGTCCACCTCGAGAATGCTGCTTTCCTCGACGCCGGAGCGACGCAGCACGGCCTTCACGTGGGCCACGAGCACCTGCGGCGAGACGGGTTTGGTGAGATAGTCGTCGCCACCGAGCATCAGGCCCTCAATCTGGTCCTCTTCCTCTGTCTTCGCACTGAGGAAGACGATCGGGATCTCCTCGGTTTCGACCCGAGAGCGCAGTTCCTTGCACACCTCGTAGCCGTCCACGCCGGGGAGCATGATGTCCAGGACGATCAGGTCCATGTTTCCAGACGCTTTATCGAGGGCCTCTTCCCCGTCGAAGGCGGTGTGTACAGTATACCCTTCTTCCTCAAGGAAATGGCCTACGACTTCGACAACATCCTTTTCATCGTCGACGACAAGGATGTCAATGTCGCTAGGGTCAGCAGTAATCGGCATTGGTTAAAAAGAGATTGGTGAATGGAAATAAAAAGTTTGTACTGCCTTTCGACTGGGCATAGGAGAAGTTTAACCCGCCACCGTGAATCCTATGCGAAAGCCACATGGTGGGATGCGAATTGTCGTTTGCAGCAAGGGTTAAAAACGTAACGATGTTGTGTCTCGTTCAGATTCCCGATGTTGAAGTCCGGGACGCGAGAGAGGGGGCCTCCGCGTCGTCGGTGTGCGCGACGTAGCGCCGGGGCACACGAGGCGAGACGCCGCAGCAAATTTCGTAGGGGATGGTCTCGCTCCACTGGGCCACGTCATAGACGGTGGGGCCGGAGGGACCGAAGAGGATCGCCTCGTCGCCCACCTCCACGTTGAGGGCCGGGGGGCGGTCCGGCGGTCCGAGATCCACCATACACATGTCCATGCAGATCGTGCCCACCACGGGACAGGAGGTGTCCCCGAGGCGCACGGAGGCGCGGCCCGAGCAGTGGCGCGGGTAGCCGTCGCCGTAGCCTACCCCCAATGTGGCGATGCGGGTTCGGCGCGGGGCCTTCCAGCGAGCGCCGTACGAGATGGGCGTGCCCGCGGGCACCGTTTTGAGCTGGGTCACGCGGGCCGTTAACTCCATCGCGGGTCGAAGGTCGAGGCGAGTGGCCAGCTCCGGCGTGGCTGCCAGCCCGTACAGGGCGATGCCGCTCCGCACGAGGGAGGGCGAAAAGTCGTGAGCCGGTTCCCCAATCGTGAGGAGAGCTCCGGTGTTGGCTGCGTGCACGTGCTCGACGCTTCCCCCGAGATCGTCCACGACGGTCTGGAAGCGTTCGAGTTGCGTCTTTGCAAACGTGCTGCCGGGCGCGTCCGCCGTCGCAAAGTGGGTCCACAGCCCCGCGAGGGTGATCCCTGGCGTCTCCGCCAGGCGCGAGACGACCGCCGGTGCGTCGTCGGGGGCGAGACCGAGGCGGCCCATGCCTGTGTCGACCTTCACGTGCACCCGGATCTCTGCGTCCGGACGGGCATGACGCACGACCGCGGCCGCAACGTCGGCTGAGGGGATCGTCACGTCGAGGTCATAGTCCACGTACCGGGGCACCTGGGTGGGCATCGGAGCCCCGAGGACCAGAATGCGGGCGGTGTGTCCCTGCTCCCGGAGGTGGATGCCTTCGGCCAGCCGCGCCACGCCGAAGTACCGGATGCCTTCATTGTGCAGCGTGCGGGCGACGGGGAGGATTCCATGCCCATAGGCGTCCGCTTTGATTACGGCCATCACCTCGGCGCCGTCGGCCCGATCCCGGAGCATCCGGGCATTGTGGCGGATGGCCGCCAGGTCTACGGTGGCAGTCACCGGGGCATTCTCGACGCTGTGAGTCGACCGGTCGATGGCGCGTGGCGGGGGTCACTACACGAAACGGCGAATGGACGCAAGCCCTTGGTAGACGTCTCTCCGGATGATGGTTCCAGAGAACACGCTTTCCCGGCTCAGGATCGTTCATTCTATTCGAACGGGGAGGTTCCCGTTGCAATAGCGCCTCCCCACAGATATTTTCCAATCGCTCTC
>CAZBIB010000028.1:6194-20208 GCA_964491575.1 uncultured Salinivenus sp.
CGGGGAGGTTCCCGTTGCAATAGCGCCTCCCCACAGATATTTTCCAATCGCTCTCCCTGCCACGTTTTTCCTCCGCACCAGGCCGATTTTCGATGATGGTTCGCCGTGCCGTTTCCCTTCTCTCTGTTCTTCTGGTCCTCTCCGGGACCGCGGGCCTTGCGCAGGCGCAGGACGGGCCCGCGTTTACTCTCAAAAGCATTCACGACTCGTCCACCTTTCGCCCCGAAACATTCCAGGGCGGGACGTGGGCCGAGCAGGGGCCCATCATCACCTACATCGAGTCCGCCGACACCGCCGACGCAACGCACCTGATGCGGTACAACCTGAAGACCGACGAGCGCACGCGGGTCATCGACGGCACGAACCTGTACGCGGAGGATGTCGATCGGATCGTGCCGATTCAGGGCTACTCGTTCAGCGAGGAGGGGAACAAGGTTCTCATCTTCACGGACACAAAGGAGGTGTGGCGGGCCAATACGAAGGGGTTCTACTACGTGTACGACCTGGACACCCAGACGCTAACCCCGATTTCCGCCCGAGACAAGGGGTACCAGATGTTTGCGAAGTTCAATCCGTCGGTCACGAAGGTGGCATTCGTGCGACAGCGAAACCTGTATGTTGTGAACCTAGAGACGGGGACGGAGACGGCTCTCACCACCGACGGCAGCGAGGGGAAGATCATCAACGGCACCTTCGACTGGGTCTACGAGGAGGAGTTTGGGGTACGCGATGGCTGGCGGTGGAGCCCCGACGGGGGGCACATCGCGTTTTTTAAGCTCGACGAGTCGGAGGTCCGGTCGTTTCCGCTGATGAACCACACCGTGCGCTACCCTGAGATTACGCGCTTTCGGTATCCAAAGGCCGGGGAGAAAAACAGTGATATCAAGATTGGGGTCGTCGATCTCTCGAAGGTCGACACGTCAAAGGCGGGGCAGCCACAGGCCATTCGCTATTTCGACACAAAGACGTGGGAACCCGGACTCACGGAGGAGGAAGAGGCCTCGGATCCACACGAGTATTTGGCCCGCATGGGCTGGACCCCGGAGATTGACGGAGAGCATCGGGTCTGGATGTTTCGGCTCAACCGACTCCAGAACGACCTGGAGCTCATCTACGGTGACCCGAACACGGGGGAGACCGAGCAGGTGCTCCGGGAGACGCTGGATACCTACATCGACATTAACGATGACAAGATCTTTTTTCTCGAAGGAGGCGAGCGGTTCGTCTTCCTCTCCGAGCGGACCGGGTACCGGCACGCCCACTTGTACCGGAACGACGGGACGTGCTTGGGCCCCATCACGTCCGGCAACTGGGAGGTGACTGAGTTCCACGGCTTGGATGAGGAAAACGCCACGGCCTACGTCACTGCCACCCGCGACACCTCCATCGAGCGGCACCTCTACAAGACGGAGGTGTCCATGGAGCAGCACGAGACGGCACAATCCGCGCAGAAAATCACGTCGCGCCCGGGCTGGCACAACATCGACCTGTCGAAGGACTTGGCCTACTACATCGATCATCACTCGGCAGCGAGCACCCCGCCAACATGGACGCTGCATGAGGCCGACGGCGACCGGGTGACGACGCTGCAGGAGAACGACACGCTGGCGCAGCGCCTCGACAGCCTGGACCTTCCCCAGAAACGCTTCACGAGCCTCCCGGCTGCCGATGGCACCCCACTCAACACGTACGTCATTAAGCCCACCGACTTCGATCCAGCAACGCAGTATCCGGTGCTCATGTACGTCTATGGCGGGCCGGGGGCGCAGACGGTGACGCATCGGTGGGGCCGCACCCGGCAGCTCTGGCACCAGTACCTGGCGCGGGAGCACGACGTGGTGGTCGTCAGTGTGGACAACCGGGGCACCGGCGGACGCGGCAAGGCGTTTCAGGACGTGCCGTACCAGCAATTGGGCCAACCGGAGTCCGCCGACCAGATTCACGCGGCCCAGGCGCTCGCGGACTCTGCGTGGGTGAACGAGGACCGGCTCGGCATCTGGGGCTGGAGCTACGGGGGGTACATGACGCTCCTGTCCATGCTGAAGGGCGAGGGGCCGTCCACGTTCGACACGGGCATTTCCGTCGCTCCCGTCACCGACTGGCGGCTCTACGACACCATCTACACCGAGCGCTACATGGCCACCCCTCAGCGTAACGAGGACGGCTACAAAAACGGGGCGCCGCAGACCTACACCAACCACCTGCGTGCCGATCAGAACCTGCTCATGGTGCACGGGAACGACGACGACAACGTGCACTTCCAGAACAGCGTTCAGATGGCGAACCAGTTGCAGTCGGCCAACAAGCAGTTTCGATTCATGATGTATCCGACCCACGAGCACGGCATTACCGGGGGCAACACGCGGCTCCACCTGTTCACAATGATTACGAACATGATTACCGAGCACCTCGGGCAAACGCCGCGGACGACCTCGCGCCGGGCGGAAAGCGCCGGGGGGAGGTAGGGGAAGGGAGAATGGGGGAGAGGGAGTGTGGGAATGGGGAAGTCAACCTGTTCTCACCGTTCGAGAGATAGGATGATGGTGCGCCCGCGCTCCCACGCCCCCGCGTTTCGGGCCGTTGACGGGAGACGGTGCGGACCGTACCTTTCGGGTGCGCCGGTTGCTTCCTCACGACGATCCGTCTCCCCACGCATGACCCCCCACCTTCTCCTTCGCGGCGGCACTCTGCTTTGGCCCGAGCCCCAGACCATCCGTACCGCCGACCTGCTGATTCGGGACGGCACCATCGCGGCGATTGGGGACGACCTGGAGGCCGAGGGCGACATGCCTGTGTACGACGCCTCCGGCAAGATCATCTCGCCGGGTTGGATGGACATGCACGTCCACTTCCGCGAGCCTGGTTACGAGCACAAAGAGACCATCGCTACGGGCAGCCGGGCCGCACTTGCAGGCGGATTTACCGACGTGGCCTGCATGCCGAACACTGACCCGCCCATTCACACGCGCGACGTGGTCGAGTTCGTGCGGGAGCGGGCCGAGGCGACGCCCGTGGGCGTGCATCCGATTGCCTGCGTCTCGAAGGAGCGGGCCGGAGAAGAAATTGCCGAGATGGCCGATCTGCGGGCCGGAGGTGCGGTGGCCTTTAGCGACGACGGAGCACCCGTGCAAAAGGCGGGCCTGATGCGCCGGGCGCTGGAGTACAGCAGCATGCTCGACCGCCCCATCATCAACCACATGGAGGAAGAGACGCTCAATCCCAGCGGCCAGATGCACGAGGGGGAGGTGTCGGCGCGACTCGGGCTGGATAGCATCCCTGCGGCCTCCGAAGACGTGATGATTGCCCGGGACATTGAGTTGGCGGCCCTAACGGGCGGTGATCTCCACGTGGCTCACATCTCCACCGCCCGCGGCGTCGAGCTTGTTCGGCGTGCGAAGGCCCGCGGCATTCCCGTCACGGCAGAAGTCTGTACCCACCACCTCACCCTCACCGACGAGGCTGTGGAGCAGACGAGGTTCGACACGAACACGAAGATGCACCCACCGCTGCGCTCCGCGGCGGACGTGGCGGCGCTCAAGGAGGGACTGGCCGATGGCACCATCGACGCGATCTGCACCGACCACGCCCCCCACGCGTCCCACGAGAAATCCGTCGAGTTCACGCAGGCGCCCTTCGGCATCATCGGGCTCGAAACGGCCTGGGGCCTCATTGGGCGCGAGCTGATCGAGCCGGGGGTGCTCTCGGTCGAGGAAGCGGTGCAGAAGCTCACTGTGGCCCCACGCCGCATCCTGCGGCTCGACGTGCCGGAGATCGTGGAGGGCGGTCCGGCGCGGCTCACGATCTTCGACGCTTCGACAGAGTGGACCTTCTCCAAGGACGACATCCGGTCAAAGAGCCAGAACACGCCCTTCGTGGGGCACGAGATGGTGGGCCGCCCCTGGGCCGTCTACAGCGACCAGCAGTTCATTCAGTGTGACGAGACGTAGTGCCCCAGTCGATTCGGACTCCGCAAACTAATAGTCGCGGGGCCCAAAGATAGAGGAGCCGAGCCGGACCATCGTGCTTCCCTCTTCGACGGCCACCTCGAAGTCGTTGCTCATTCCGATGGAGAGCTCTTCCATCTCCACCTGGGGATTGCCGGTTGCGTCGTACGTCTCAAACAGCTCACGCATCTGCTGGAACTCGTCCCGCACATCTTCGGGATCGTCCACGAACGAGGCCATGGCCATGAGTCCCCTGATGGCAAGGTGGTCGTACTGCGCGCAGTGGTCGAGGTAGTCGTGCGTCTCCGCCGGGTCGAGGCCGTACTTCTGTTCCTCGCCCGTGATGTTGACCTGGACGAGACAGGGGAGCACGCGGTCGTTCTTGGCCGCTCGTTTGTTGAGCTCGTCTGCGAGGCGCGGGCTGTCGAGCGCGTCGAACCAGTCCGCATGGCGTGCGATGAACTTGGCCTTGTTCGTCTGGAGGTGGCCCACCATGTGCCATGTGATGTCGCCCCCCTCGAACGCTCCCGGCCGTTCCTTCGTCTTGTCGCGCAGCTGCCGGGCCCGGTTTTCGCCGAAGTGCTCCAGCCCCGCGGCGGTTCCCGACTCGATGGCCTGCATCGGAAAAGTCTTGGTGACGGCGACGATCGTAATGTCGTCGTCGGATCGACCGGCCCGCTCGCAGGCCTGCGCGATGCGCTCGCGGACGGAGCGCAAACGATCGGCAACGGCCTCGGGACGAAGCTGCTCGTTGATCTCCGGTGTAGCGTCCGGGATCTTGCTCATGCGTCAGGGAGATTTACGTGGCAGATTGGCGTGCGAAAGCGTTGCTGTTCGTATCAAATCGAGCCTTTGCTTGATCCGGTCTGACGGCATTTCCGCGTCGGAATATTGGGATCCACCGCCAGCATCACTGCGTCGGCTGCGCGTCGAACGAGACGATCCGGTTGCCACGGGTGACGACGTGGATGCGAATGGGGCGGCAGCAGACGCTACAGTCCTCGATGTAGGTCTGCTCCCGCGCCGATGGGTCGACGAGCACGGAGATGGTCTCCCAGCAGTGAGGGCACGTGAACGTCTGTTCGCGAACATTCACAATCAATGACGCAGCGACTGATCGTGGGGGCAGAGGCAAAAACGGAGCACTACGTTTCTGCCCGCAGCACGTCGAGCGGCGGGCGGTCGTAGAGGCCACGGCTGTTCCAGAGGCCAATCCCGATCGTCACCGCCACGGCGACGACGAACGCAGCCAGCAGCGCGAGAGGAGCGCCCACGAACGGCCCGTTAAACACGAAGTACGAGAGTCCCCATGCCGCCGCGAGGGCCAGCAGCAGGCCCGTGATCGCAGCAAAGGTGCCGAGGAAGAGATACTCCACCGTCATGATCGTCTGCACGGTGCGGCGCGAGGCGCCCAGCGTCTTAAGCAGCACGCTCTCCTCGGCCCGCTGGTAGCGACTCACCACCACCGCCCCGGCCAGCACGATGAGCCCCGTGAACACGCTGAAGAGGGCCATAAACCGAATGACGTACGCGAGGCGGCCGAACAAATCCCGGAACGTGGAGAGGACGAGGGAGAGGTCGATGGCCGAGACGTTGGGATATTTCTGGACGACCGCCCGCTGGATTTGGGCGGAGACCTCTTCGTTGGCCGTTCGGCTGAGGAGGACGTGCATCTGGGGGACGGCTTCCAGCACGCCTTCCGGAAAGACCACGAAGTAATTGGTGCCGATGCGCTGCCAGTTTACCTCCCGGAGGCTGGAAATGTAGGTTTCCACCGGGCGCCCCTGCACGTTGAAGGTGAGGGTGTCCCCGGTCCCCACGTTCAACTCCTCGCGGGCCATCTCCCGCTCCATCGAGATGGGCACGGCCCGGCCCGACTGTAGGGGATTGCCCTCGACCGCCCCGATAAACTCCCCCGCCACGATCGTTTCGCTCTCGGTAAGGTGGTCGCGGTACGTGACCCGGTACTCCCGCTCGTGTGCCCACCCGATGTTGATCGTTGTGTCTTGTCGAAGCGCCTCAATGGAGTGGCCCTTTATCCCCTGCAGCCGGGTCGTCACGATGGGCTCGCTGGCGAGGATGGGCGCGCCTTCGGCCTGCACGAGGTCCCTCACTCCATCGATCTGATCGTTCTGGATGTCGAACATCACGAGGTTGGGCCGACCCTCCCCGCCGACGATCTGAATTTGCTCCAGCAGCGTACGCTCCACCAGCATGAGAGTCGAGATGAGGAAGACGCCTAGGCCCAGCGTCAGCAGCAGCACGGTGGTCTGGTTGTGGGGGCGGTACAGGTTGGCCAGGCCCTGTCGCCAGGGGTAGGCCCAGGAGGTGGGAAAGAAGCGGCGCACGCCCGCCATGATGCCGCGGGCCACGAGGGCGAGGACGCCGAAGACGATTCCCACGCCGGCCGCGTAGCCGAGCCCGATCTCCCAGGACGGCGCCTGCAACACCGCAATGCCCGAGACCGCCGCCGCGACGGCCGCCGCCACGGCCCACCGCGCCGGATCGCGCCAGCCGCCGGTGGAGGGCTCCACCTCGGTGCGCAGGGCCTGCAGGGGCGAGACGCCCCGCACCTCCAGCAGGGGCCAGAGCGCAAAGAGGAGCGTTACCCCCACCCCCACGGCCAGTCCCAGTCCCACGGCCGTCCACGACAGCGAAAAGGAGACCTCGAAAGGGAGGAAGTCGGCAAGAAGGCGCGGCACGAACGCCTGCAGACCCACCCCCAGAAGACTCCCCAGTCCCGCCCCGATGAGCCCGAGCACCCCGGCCTGCGCGAGGTAAATCTGGAACGTCCGGCGGGCCTTGGCGCCCAGGCAGCGCAGCACGGCGATGGAGGTGAGGCGGCGCTGGACGTACACGTGCACGGCGCTCGCTACGCCAAGGCTGCCCAGCAGCAGGGCTACGAACCCGGCAAGGCCCAGGAATCGGGACAGGTCGCTGAGCCCATCCTGCCATTCCGAGGCCGCCTCCTCCACAGTGTCAATGTCAAGGTCGCGCCGCTCTAGGAACGGGTGGATCTCGGCGATGAGCTCTTCGATGTCGCGGCTGTCCTCGAACTTGAAGAAGACCTCGTATTCGGCACGGCTCCCGCGGCCGAAGAGGGACGTGTCGAGCCGGGCGCGGGGCAGATAGATGCGCGGGCTCGCGGCGGAGGTGAAGCTGGACTCGCCGGGCGCCTGCTCCAATTCGCCGACGATGGGGTAGTGCACGTCGCCGATGCGGATGGAGTCGCCCACTTGCACGTCGAACTGGCGCAGCAGCGTTCCGTCCACGAGCGCCCCGTCCAGCTCCTGGTAGCGGGCCGACGCGCTGTCGGGGGTCGTTTCGAGGGCGCCGTAGAACGGATAGTCGCCCGTCACGGCTCGCACGGCAGAGAGACGCGTGCCGCCGGTGGCAGGGAAGTAGGCCATGGACGCAAACGAGACGCGGCGCGACTGACGACCGCCAATCGAGTCGATCAGCGCCTCCGTCGAGTCCTGAAACGCCGACTCGCCTTCAAGCTTCAGGTCGGCCCCGAGGAGCGTCTTGGCTTCGCGGTCGACCGTCTGTCTCAGGTTGGTCCCGAAGCCCCGGATGGCCACGAGGGCCGCGACCCCCAGCACCATCGCCGACAGGTACAGCGCCAAGCGCGTGCGACTGCCGCGACTGTCGCGCCACGCCATTTTGAGGACCCAGGGGAGGCGACTCATGCAGGATCAAGCAGGAATGGCTCTGGCATCGTACATTCAGAACTTGAAAACGGCACTCCGTTTCATTCGTCACGATGGGGCCAAAGTGGGCGCATCACGATCTCCGAAATGAGGTGGTTCGTGGGAGCTTCGAGCACGTGCTGCACCGTTGCTGCCACGTCCTCGGGCTGGAGGGGATTTTCGGTCATCTCCGCCCCGGCCACGTCGAAGAAGTTGGTGTTCGTGGAGCCGGGGTAGAGGCACGTCACCCGGATGCCGTCCCCGCGGACTTCCTTCATCACTGCCTCGCTGAAGCCGCGGACGGCAAACTTGCTCGCGTTGTACGCGCTGAGATTGGGATTTCCGAGCAGACCCGCAATGGACGCCACGTTGACGATGTGCCCCCCAAATCCTGTTTCCTCGTTCTGAGTCCGCATTCGGGGCACGGCCTCGCGGGTGCAGAGGTAGACGCCGCGGACGTTGGTGTCCATCTGCACGTCGAAGGCCTCCGTGTCGAGATCGTCGACCGGCCCGAACTGTGCGAGTCCTGCGTTATTGATCAGCACGTCCAGGCGTCCGGCCTCGGCGTCGACGGTCTCAAAGGCTGCTTCGACCTGATCCTCCGACCGGACGTCGCACGAGACGGGATTGAAGGCGGAGCCGAGGTCATCCTCCACCGCTGAGAGCTTGTCAGTACTCCGGGCGAGTCCGTAGACCGTCGCGCCCTGGTCCACGAGCATGCGAGACAAATGGGCGCCAAGGCCTTGGCTGGCGCCCGTGACAACCGTAACGGCATCGGTTAGGTCCATCGTAAGATTGGCATTCATGGAGAGGGGCAGCGAGCATCTCTCCCTTTTCTATTGATCGACCGGAGCGGGGTTGGAGGAGATAAGGAGTCCGTCGTGGCTTTGGCCATGAATTCGTGCGGTGGTCTTCTCCAAAGAGGTTCCCCGGATGCCTCTCTCGCTGCAAACGGTTAAAAGATGCCCTGCGGAATCTCGGTATTCACCTTCACGCTCTGGACCTCGACGACGACCGGCTCGCCCGACATCATCCGCTTCATCATGTCCATCTGGTTGCCCATCATCCGCTCCATCTGCTTGCGCTGCTGTTCGGGCATGTTTTCCATCTGTTGCATCATCTGTTGCATCTTCTGGCGTTGCTGCTCGGACATGTTGGTTGCGAGCTGGATCTCCATCCGGTGCGGAAGGGTGAGGCCGTCGGTGGTGCTGTAGTTTTTCAGGTTGATGGTCACGGACGAGGCCTGGGGACCACGTTGCTGTTGGTTTGTCTTTTTGGTCTGCATGACCATCCGGACCGGGACGTGCCGCTCCGCGTCGACGTAGTAGGTCATGCTTGCTGCCTCCGTGCCCATGTCGGGATTGATCTTCGACGGGTCGTCGACCTGCAACACATGGGTGCGCACCCCATCGATCGTCTCGGTGCCCGCGTAGGTGGCGTGCTTCTTCAGTCGATCGAACTGCAGTCCGTAGGCCGCCGACGGAGTGGTGGAGGAGGCGAACGAGGTGGCGTCTTTCCCCTTCATCTGAGTCTGGGTTTGGTAGGTCGGTTCCCCATTCTGCATCACCTTTTTGTTGTAGGACGTGTAGAGGTTGGTCTCTACGATGTAGGAGTCGACCGTCTCAATCTGCTTCTCGTACTGGGCCTGCATGTCCTCTACGACCGACTCGACAGACTGGGCCGCGGCGGGTGCGCTGCCGAAGAGAAGGGAAAGAGCGAGGGAAAGAAAAAATACCGGATAGCGGGAGCGCAACATGGGCGTAGGGAGATGGTTTTCAGGAAAAGCGGGAGGGAAAATGTACAACACACGCTCATCAGTACGCCCCACAGGAACCGGAGTTCATGAGTCATCGCGATGTTGACGCGGAGCAAGAGATGAATCGTCTCCTCGCGGCAGGGGGAACGCCGCCGGTGGACGAGGACCCGTTCACGTTCGAGGATGTGCGCCTGCCACCCGAGCGCATTGTTGGATTGCTGCGTCCGCACATGCGGGAGCGGCGCCTTCGGCGCATCCGGGAAGTGGTGGCGGGGCGCACTCGCACCGTGGTGCCAGTGGTGGAGGGGCTCGTGAACACCGGCAACGTTAGCGCCGTGATGCGGTCGGCGGAGGCGCTGGGCCACCAGGACGTGCACGTGGTGAGGGGGGACCACGATCGGTACAAGCACTCGCAGCGCACGGCGCAGGGGGCGCAGCACTGGCTCGACGTGTGGCACTGGGACGCACCGGGCGACTGTGCGGCCCACCTCCGCGACGCGGGCTACCGTCTCGTGGCCATGCACCTGCATGCCGACACGGTGCCGATTCGAGAGCTCGACTTTACGACGCCCACGGCGCTCATTTTTGGCAACGAGGAGGCAGGCGTGACGGACGCGATGCTCGAGGAGGTGGACGCGGCCTGCGAGGTGCCGCTGCCGGGCTTCACTGAGAGCTTCAACGTGTCCGTCGCGGCAGCGGTGGCGCTCTACCACGCTCAGCAGGACCGGCTGGACCGGCAGGGCCATCACGCCGACCTCAGCGACGCAGAACAGGCCCGTCTCGTGGCGCGCTTCTGCCTCCGCAGCGTCAACAACGCCAAGCAGATCATTCGGCGGAAGTTGGGAGAGGGGAGGTGAGCGAGCGGGAGCGTGGGGGCGCGGGAGAAGGGACGTTCTGCTGCGGAGGCCGGAGTGGACCGGATTACTTCGATTCGGTTGTGCTCGCGCCGGGGGCGCCAGCCAGGGAATTGAGTCGGTGGCGGACGGGGGCGTCGGCGTTCTCCCATTGTGCCGCGAGGGTCGACCGTGCGTCTTGTGCGACTTCGGGGTTTCCGGCTTGCGCTGCGGCCTGGGCCTTGCCCCAGAGCGAGAGGGCGCGGTCGGGGTAGCGCTCCAGCGTCTTGGTAAACTGCGTCAGCGCGTCGGCCGGCCGGTCGAGCGACAGCAGCGCTTCGCCGTACAGTTCGGGGGCCGGCTTGGGAGGGAACGGCGGGCCGTAGTCCAGTGGTTGTTTCGATTCGAGGGTGGCGGCCGTCTCCAGGTGCTTGAGGGCCTTTTCGGAGTTGTCTGCCTTCAGGGCGATGAGGCCCTTCAACTCCTTCACCTGAATGCGGAGGGCCTTTGAGTCGGAATCGCCCAGGGCGCTCTCTGCCTTGTCAAGGGCCGACTGCGCCGCCGAGAGGTTGCCCTGCTGGGCGGCGGCGAGTCCGCGACCGACGTGCACAGTGACAGCCCCGCGCGTGTCAAGCGATCCGGCGTCTATCGCCATCGCCCCCAGACGATCGTCGAACTGGCTCCACTTCTGGGTTTCGACGACGTAGGCGACTGGCATGTACCATTGCATGTACGTGGCGTATCCGGTCTTGACGTTCGGGTCGGTGGCGTGCGTCTGGGTCGTGTTGAAGACGGACTGTGCCTCTTCGTAGCGGCCCTGTTGCAGGCGAGCGTAGTGCAGCCAGTGCAGGGCGTGGAAGCCGCCGCCACTCAGTCCGCTGCCCGACGCCGCGCTCTTTTCCTTTGCGGCCTGATAGGAATCGACGTTCGACGCCGCGCCACGCGCCCACTGGCCGAGGGCGAAGAAGATGTGCGATGGCATGTGCAGGGCGTGAGTTGCCGCCGGAGCAATGTCGGCGTATACGCGGGCGGGGCGCAGGCCGAGGGGGGCGTGCACCGGGTCGTCGTAGGCGTGGATCAAGTAGTGGGCCGCGCCGGGGTGCTGCGGATTTTTGTCGAACACTTCCTCCGCAATTGCTGCGGCGCGCATGTACGTGGCGAAGTCGCGCCCCTCGTGCGCCGTGCCGAGGATGGCCAGGGCATGGAAGGCCTGCGCGTCGAGGTCGTCGGGGTACTGCTCAGCGACCTCCGCCATGGCGTCCTCGTACGCGTCGTCGCGGGCCTCCTTGCTCCTCGGATTATCTTTGCCGGCGCCGTACAGAACGTGGAGCGTGCGGAGATACGCCTTCTCGCGCTCGGTCGGTGTCTTCTTGAGGCGCGCCTCGGGAGTAGGGGCGAGGTCGCGCAAGGCCTTCAGTCCGGCCGTTCGGTCTTGCTCCATCCACACCGGATGGTTGTGCGTCATGGCCTCGCCCCAGTGGGCCATTGCAAAGTCTGGATCGATCTGCTGCGCCTTTTGAAAGGCCGCGCGGGCGTCGTCGTACTCGAAGCTGTGCAGCATGAGGAGGCCGCGGAGGAACGGCTCCTGGGCGGCTTCGGTCCCCGAATTTTCGAACTCGGTGGAGCCGTAGTCGGTCTTCTGGGCGTGAGCCGGATAGGCGAGGAAGCACAGAACGAGGACAAGAGCGAACCTGCGGGCGAGACGACGCATGGCGTGGAGGATGTTGTGGCGGAGACGGGGCGGTCACTGCCTACCTGTCTTCATCGCAAAGGTTCGACACGAGGAACCTGGAGAGATTGGAAGTGTGAAGAGGTGGAAATGGGGAGGTTCGGTATACGGTCACGTCGGCCAATGCCGTGCGATCGATTCGAAGTTGAACGTCGAGATCATGAGCAATTTCAATCCCGTCCCCCTCATCGCGGCAAAGCGAGACGGAGAGGAGCTTTCGGCGTCGGAGCTACACGCCTTCGTCGACGCCTACACGAACGATGCGGTGCCGGACTACCAGATGAGCGCCTTCCTCATGGCGGCCTACCTCAACGGCCTCTCCGATGCGGAGGCCGCTGCGTTGACCGACGCAATGCTACACTCGGGCTCGCGCATCGACCTGTCGGAGGTGCCTGGCACCAAGGTGGGAAAGCACTCCACAGGCGGGGTGGGAGACAAGGTGTCGCCCATTCTGGTGCCCCTCGTGGCGAGCTGTGGCGTGTCCGTGGCCAAGCTTAGCGGTCGCGGTCTCGGCCACACCGGCGGCACGCTCGACAAGCTCGAATCCATCCCCGGCTTTCGCACCGACCTGAGTGTGGAAGCATACCGGCAGCAGGTGGCGGACGTAGGCGGCGTCATTGCGGGACAGACTGGCGAGGTGGCCCCGGCCGACGGCAAGCTCTACGCCCTCCGTGACGTGACGGCGACCGTCGACTCCATCCCGCTTATCGCTGCCTCCATCATGAGCAAGAAGCTGGCGGAGGGCAACGACGCGCTCGTGCTCGACGTGAAGTGCGGACGCGGGGCGTTCATGAAAAACGAAGCCGATGCCCGCGCTCTGGCGGAGAAGATGGTGGCCATCGGGGCCAAGCACGACACGCCGGTTGTGGCCGTGATGACGAACATGGACGTGCCCCTCGGCCGCGCCGTCGGCAACTGGCCGGAAATTCGGGAAGTCATCGCCTGTCTGCAAGGGGGGCACACGGAGTCCTCCCTCATGCAGATCGTCCGGGGACTGGCCGGGGAGATGGTTGCGCTGGGCGGGGCTGCGAACACGCCTGAGGAGGGACGAGAAAAGGCGCGCGAGGCCATCGAGAGCGGTGCCGCGCTGGACCGCTTCCGCCGCCTCGTCGAGGCCCAGGGGGGCGACCCGTCCGTCGTCGACGACCCGGACGCCCGTCCCGACACCGCTCCGGTGGCCGAGGTGGAGGCTCCTGCCGATGCGAACGGCTACGTAGCCGACCTCGATGCCCTGTCCGTTGGCCAAGCTGCCGTGGAGTTGGGAGCGGGGCGACAGACGAAGGAGGAGAGCGTCGATCCTGTCGCCGGCCTTACGGACCTCAAAAAACCAGGGGATGCCGTGGAGGGGGGCGATGTGCTCGCCCGGCTTCACACCAGCGAATCCTCCGATCTCGACGCCGTCCGAGCGGTCGTACAGGACGCCTACATCTTTTCCGAAGTCCCGCCGGAACCGCGTGCTGCCCTGAAAGCCCGCTACATGACCGACGGGTGGACGGAGTTGGGGGAGGAATTCTGCGAAGGGGTGTAACAATCCGCCCCCGTGCAAAGTATATGAAAGAGCTACTCACAGTTCACTCGACACCGATCCGCTGCTATGTCTATTTGGTCCCGTTTCAAGCGTGCTGTCAAGTCCCTCTTTGGCGGCGCCGTTTCGGCGATGGAGAACCCGCGCACCATTTTGGAGCAAAACATCCGGGAGCTGAACGATCAGGTGCCGGAGATGAACGAAAATATCGCCACGGTGAAGGCGAACAAGATCATGCTCGAGAAGGAAGTCAACAAGACGAAAGACCGGGTCGAGCAGCTTTCCAACCGCATTCGCACGGCCCTCAAGTCCGACCGCGAGGACATCGCCAAGAAGTACGCGAAACGCCTCGAAGATCAGAAGGAGAACCTGGAGCGGACGCAGGAGCAACTCAAGCACGCCGAGCGGGCCTACGAGAAGGCGCTTAAGGTGAAAAAGGCCTTCATGCGCGAGAAAGAACAGAAGATCCAAGAGGCCAAAGACGCCCTTCGGCAGCACGAGCGGGCGCAGTGGCAGGCCGAGATTGCCGACACGATGG
>CAZBIB010000029.1:0-20150 GCA_964491575.1 uncultured Salinivenus sp.
GCCTTCAACCGCGGGCAGATCCTGTATCGGATGGGCGAGATGCTGGAGTCCCGCCGGGAGGCGTTCGTCGATACCCTGGTGGAGACTGCCGGATACGACCGTGACGAGGCCGTGGCGGAGGTGAACGCGGCGATCGACCGGCTGGTCTGGTACGCAGGGTGGACCGACAAATTTGCGCAGGTCTTCGGGACCGTCAATCCGGTGGCGAGCTCGCACTTTGACTTCTCGGTGCCCGAGCCGACGGGTGTCGTCGCGGCGTTCTGTTCCGAGAATGCTCCTCTGCTCGGGCTCGTTTCCTGCATGGCGCCGATCATTGTGCCGGGGAATGCCGTGATCTTGATCGTCGACAACGAGGCCCCCACGCTCGCCCTCGACTTTGCAGAAGTGCTCGACACCAGCGACCTTCCGGGCGGTGTCGTCAACATCCTCACGGGGCACCGGTCCGAACTCCGCGAGCACGTGGGCGGTCACCGCGACGTGGATGCAATCTTGAGCGTGGGGGGCTCGACCGAGGAGCGGACCATCCTGGAGCGGGAGGGGGCCGAGAGCGTCACGCGCCTCGAATTTCGTCCCGATCGCACGCCCGCCGAGTGGCGCTCCGACGAGAGCCAGTCGCCCTACTGGATCACGCCGTTCGTGGAGTTCAAAACCACCTGGCACCCGGTCGGCCGCTGACAAAAATGGCCCTGTTCGCATGGACCGGCGGCAGAGGGGCTGATTGCTGAGGATTCGATTCTTACGACAACCATTTCCTTTCGTATGCGACACCGTTCTCCCATTGCCATCATCGCGCTGTCCGTGGTCCTCTGTGCCTGCACTGGATCGTCCCAGACCTCAGGGCAAACGGGGCCTTCGCCGGGAACGGATCCTGATGCGGCCGAGGAGGGGCCGGCGGTGGCCGAGTACGAGACCTTCGATGCGTCGGAATACGAGGCGCGTCTGCCGGAGCGCACGGTCGAGATCGTCCATCAAGTCCCCGAGCGGCTCATGCGGGGCCGCGCCGACGAGGGCATTCGGCGGACCGTCGAGGGATTCCGGATTCAAGTGTACTCAGCGCGCGACCAGCAGGCAGCGGAGGAGTTTCGGGAGCAGGTGCGTCAGTGGTGGGAGAGCAACAGGGAGGAAGCTCCGAGGTCCGCCCTGGGCGAGGACCCGCCAATTGTCGTGGAGTACTCGCAGCCGTACTACCGCGTGCGGATTGGCGCGTTTGCCGATCGGGAGGTGGCCGAGCAGGCACTGGCGTTTGTGAGCGAAGAGTATTCGAACGCCTTCATCTCGCGTGGCACCGTCACGGTGACGCGGTAGCGACCTGCGCGCGGCGAGGATACGGCTCTACGAGGTGGGATTTCTAATCGAACGGGCGGTGTCGGCGAGGCGGTCGACCAGCGAGGCCGCGTGTGTCTCGTGCTCCGGTTTCATGAGAACGCTACGCAGAACGGCTGCCTCGTCCCGATCTGCAGTGAGGGAGAGGTGAAGGGTCGTCAGGGCGTCGGCGGAGAGGCGGTAGACGCTGGTGAAGATGGGCTCGTCCGGGTTGTTCATCGCCGCATCGAAGAGGGCCTGGCTGGCCTCATGGACGGCTGAGAGGGTCTGCGCCTTCGTGGTGGGCATGTACGTCACGATGTCGGTTTCCGGCGGGGTGACGAGCGTAAGCGCGTCGGTGTCGTCGACGGCATCGGCCCAGGTGCGAGCAGCGCGGAGGCACGCAGTTAGAATGGGTCCAAGCCCGTCATCCGGTTTGAGCGGCAATGCCCGAAGGGTGCACCAGAGCGCCCCGGCCGCCGCTCCAGCCCGCGAGCATTCCAGGCTGATCTCGCCGAGGTGGAGCTCGTCGGACGTGAAGTAGGTGTAGGGCGAGTCGTGCTGGTAGAAGCGCCCGACGGCGGGATCCCGGAAGAGGACGCACCCGCACCCGTAGGGCTGGAGGCCGTGCTTGTGCGGGTCGATGACTACGGAATCTGCCTCCTCGATGGCCCGGAAGCGCTCGGCCGGAAATCCTTCAATCTCGGGCGCTTCGTTCTCTGTCAGCAGCCGGAAGAAGCCGCCGTATGCGGCGTCGACGTGGACTCGGGCGTCGTTCGCCTCACAAAGTGGGATCGCCTCGTCGATCGGATCCACGGCGCCGAGCCCAGTCGTTCCAGCCGTAAGCACAACTGTTCCAATTGAGTGCTGCTCCAGAATTCGGTCGAGCGCGTCGAGGTCGATACGACCGCGGGCGTCTGCCGGCACCGAAACCACCTCCACGTCCAGTACCTCGCTCATGCGGCCGTGCGTGTAGTGCGCGTTCTCGGCTACGGCGAGGGCCTGATCGGGGTGCAGCTCGCGCGCCACCCAGAGCGCCTCCAGGTTTGCCACGGTCCCGCCGCCAGTGAGGTGGCCGAGGGCGGTGTCGGGGAGGCCGAGCATCGAGGCAAGGTCGGCCACGACCTCCTTCTCCATCCGGCTGGTCGGCGGGCCGCCGTCGAGCGCGTGGTTGTTGGGATTGATGCGCTGGGCTGCCACGTACGCCGCGAGAGCGACGGGATGGGGCGGCTTCAGCATCTGCCCGGCGTAGCGCGGGTGGTGGAACGGATAGTTTCCCTTCAGCCGCTCCAGGTACTCGTCAAAGGCGGCGTCGAGGCGATCCGGATCGACGCCGAGCGCGGAATGATGATCGAATGCGCCCCAGGAGTGCTCCCACTCCTCGACGTGTTGGAGGGCGCGGTGGAGGAGGGCGTCGGTGGCGGGGTAGGAATCGGCGGGCACGGGGAGGGAGAGAGTCGCGGGAGACTGCGGAAGACGTAGAGTCTGTTGTCGGCAGAAGAAGTGCCCCTGGGACGAGACCGAATACCCCCCAGGCGGCCATAGACCGTCTGCCAAACAGCTTCCAAGATCTCCGGCGTGGTGCCCCAAAATCGCAGGGGAGGAACCTCGCCGTGATGCTGCTTGTCCCGACCGCTGTCGGGATGAAAAGACGGGAGCTTCGATTCTGGGACTCCCGATGGGACTATTCGTCTTCGTCCCAGAGATCCTCCAGGTCGTCGATCGTGGTGTCCGACGGCTCCTCCTCGGGAGTGTCGTTGCCACGCACGAGGGCCAGAATGGCGTTGTGGTGGACGATCATGTAGTTCGTCTCCTCGTAGCGCAGGTCGACCGCCTCAGTGCTCATGAAAAAGGCAATGTCCCCCGCTTCGGCCTGTAGCGGCAGGTACCGGACAGGCGTCTCCGACTCCTTCCAGGTTTCGCTCTCGCTGTACTCCGGATTTTGCGTGAGATAGCCGGGTCCCGTTTTGACAACCCGGCCGCTCAGCACTTCGCCCTGTTGCGACACGGAGGCCGGAAGCACGAGGCCAGTCTCCGTTTTGTCCTCACCCGTCTGCGGCTCAATGAGAACACGGTCACCGACGACAATCAGGTCCGCCATGAAACTGGGGCGCGAGATCGTAGAAGGAAGAGTGCGACGGAGGCAAAATAGCGGCGTTCTTAACGAGGCCGGCGGACGCTGGTTCGTTCTCCGGCGATGTTTCCGGAAAAACCATACGTCTCCTCGGTTCCGGTCCAATGGAGGACCCTCCGCCCTCAGACGAAATGGAAAACGACGAAGACGAGAAAACTCACAACGCCCGCAGCGATGGTCATAAGCCGGATCGTGCGGTCAACCGGATTCTCCATGGTGGGGGAATTGAAGGACTGCCGATGGTGGGGGAGAGACCCCTCAACTTAGTGTACTATCATGATAAGGAGGTCGAGGATTTGTTCAAACGTCGTGCATCTTGGGTTTGTCTAATATTCTAGGAAATTCACATTTTCGCTTCTCTGGGAGGGTGCAGTGTCAATTGAGAGGAAGCGGGAACTCAGGAAGCTGCGGCGGATCGGACCGCTTCGTGGACGTACCAGAGCAGGTCCTTGCGGGTGAATGTGAGCGGCGGGCCGGTGTGAATCATTCTGATCGAGCACCGCTGTCAGTACGTTCTAGTGAGTGGTGCGCCGAGCCTTGCGCGGGTTGCAGGCTCGGTTCTGGGGTGGTCGGAAGGGTGAAGCTGAACGTGGAGCCTTCTCCCGCCGTGCTTTCGACGTGCAGTTCGCGGTCGTGGGCCCCCAGGATGTGTTTTACGATGGCGAGCCCGAGCCCCGTCCCCCCCTGATTGCGGGAGCGGCTCTTGTCAACGCGGTAGAAGCGCTCGGTGAGACGGGAGAGGTGATCGGAGGGAATTCCGATGCCGTCATCCACGACCCGGATTTCAACCTCGTCGTCCCGGGCCTCGGCCTGCAGCCACACGTTGCCCCCCTCTTCGTTATATTTGATAGCATTATCCACCAGATTCACCAGTACTCGGCGAAGGCGATCGAAATCGCCGTAGATGTCGGGAAGGTTCGAGGCGATTTCCTTTCGCGGCGTAATGTTCTTTTCCTCAGCCCGGATTTCGACCGATTCGAGCGCTGCGTCGAACAGCTCCGCCACGTCGAATGCCTCGCTCGACATGTCCAGCTCGTCCGTCTCGATCTTCGTGATGGTGGACAGGTCGCGTGCGAGGTTGTCGAGGCGGTTGGCGTGATGGAGGATTTTTTCCAGGAAGGTGCGGTTGACGGTCTCGTCTTCGAGCGCGCCGTCGAGCAGCGTTTCGGCGAAGCCCTGCACGGAGAAGATCGGGGTCTTAAGCTCGTGGGAGACGTTGCCGATAAATTCGCGCCGGTAGCTTTCTCTCTCCTTGAGCTCCTGGATCTCATTCTCCAGCGACTGGCCGGTGCGGTACACCTCCCAGAGGAGCGTGCTGAGCTCGTCGCCCTTCGGGCCGGAAGGGGGGCTCAGATCGTCGAACTCGTGGTTTCGAATTTGGTGCAGGATCGACTGGAGGTGGCAGAGGCGGCGGTGGAGGAGGAGGTACCCTGCGGCATAGACTGTTCCGGCCACGCCTAGGCCGACGGCCACGGAAATCCACACTCCGACGTTCGGGAGCAGCAGCGCCCCAATGCCGGCGGCGAGGCCCGCCGTGCCTCCAATCTTGAGGGCCAGGCGACTCACGAAGGGGGAGAGCTGGGGAGCGAACGACACGTGCTCGTCAGAGCAGCCCGTGAAGAAGAGCAGACATCTACCGATTCGTACCTCTGGGACCGGTCCCTGCGTTCCCCAGCGTAGACCGTGGGGCCATTAACAAATTGAAAATGCGCCATTTCCTCCTCAGAATTCTCCGCCGAGGCCGGAACTCACGTCTGTGCCCGGCAGATCGTCCACCAGCGACGACAGGGGCGGATCGTGGGTTTCCCCGAAGACCTCAAACGAGAGGTGGTCGCCGATGGACTCCAGCGGCCGGTGCTTCTCGATGACGGGTCGGTACGTTTCGTAGCAGTAGAGCGCCTCGCGTCCGGTGTCGAGGTCCGACGCCTGGATCGGGAGCTCGCAGTCGATGAGCTCCGGGGGCGAGTGGCGGAGATGAGACGGACGATCGGCGTCCTCGGGGGGCGGGGGCAGCGTGAAGAAGGCGAGCCGTTGCGGGAAGGCAGCGCCGTCTTTTCGGAGGGCACATGCCACGCGCTTTACGATGGCGTGGGTGACCAGGTGATCGGGATGGCCGCTGATGCCGTGCACCGGATAGGTGATCAGGACATCCGGCTCGATCTCGTGGATGTAATTGGCCACCTCGTTCTCCAGCACGAGCGGATTGAGCTCGGCGAGTTGGCCGTCCGGATACTCGCGCACCGTGAGGGAGCTGAGGTCCAGAGTCGCGGCGACGTCCTGCATCTCCCGGTAGCGCGTCTCGCCCATCTCGGCTTTCGAGTAGCCCAGGCGTTCGCGCTGCGACGTGGCCTCGCCCCGCGTAAGGGTGAGCAGGTGCACCTCGTGCCCCTCGCGTCGCTGTCGGGCAATGCCGGGGACGGGCCCAAAGCACTCGTCGTCGGGGTGGGGGAAGACGTACAGGAAGGTAGCCATCAATCAGGGCGGGGAAGGTTGGGCTGTGGTCGGTCTCACCCGGAGTCTGACGCTCCGGACTCCAGGACCTCGTGGAAGACGGTCTGGCCCGTCGTCAGCATCCGCCGTACGTACGGGTGGCACAGCTGACAGTTTTCGCCGAACGTGACGTGCTCCTGCAGAGCCTCGACGGAGGAGGTGCCCGTCTCGTCGGCGATCTCCTTCAGGTGCGCAAACGTCTGGTTGTAGCAGTAGCAGCGGTCGATGTCCATTGGGGAGATCAAAATAGTGGGAGACAGGAGAAGGCGATCGGTTTTATCCTGGGCGAGCGGGACATCCCCGACTGCGCACCGCATCTGGTTACGGCTCCTGGCGACGAATCTCGATGTGCGAGGGAGCCGGGCCGACGGTGAACTGATCGACCACGTCTCGGGACGAGCCAAGGACGACGACCGTCCCGGCCGACTGGAAGGGATCCTGCACGTCGGCTCGGGCCACGTAGAGCCGCTGCGCGGTGCCGTCGTAGGCGGCCGCGGCGATGCCGGTGAGGGACGAGTCCTGCGGAATCGAAATCGTTTCGGCGCGCGTGTTGGCATCGGTGTCCACGCGAAGGAGTTCGCCATTTCGGGTGCTGACCGCGTGCAGCAGTTCGCTGGCGGGGTCGTAGTGGGCGATTTGTGTGCCGGTGATCGTGCCGAACTGGGCACTGGCAGAAATGCGGCCCACGACGGACTCGGTCGCGGGGTCGACAAAGAGAATGGCCCCGTCGGTCCGCCCCACGGGCTCGAAGCTGCTGTTGTAGGTGGTTTGCCCCGCGCAGACGACCACGAGCTCGTTCTCCTCATCCTGGGCAATCGCACTTGGGCCGTCGCAGCCGAGGTCGATCGTCCGGACGCTCGACGGAGCGCCAGCGTCGAAGACGGCCAGGCTCGACCCATTGTTGGTCACCGTGTCGCTCAGGGCAAGACTGGTGTCGGGAATGGTCGCAAACACCTTCGAGTTCGTCGCCACGAGGTCAGAAGCGGAGGGACCGACGTCAATCGGCGAGCCTTCAAGCGTCCCCGTGGCGGGATTGAAGCGCCGGACCGTGCCGCGGAGCGTGCTCACGTATCCCCGTGTGGTATCGTCCTCCGGAAACGCCACGTATCGGGTGGCCCCGAGGCTGTCGGACTGAGCTGTGGAGGCATAGGAAGTGGGATCGATGATGTTGATGCGTCCGCTGCTGGAGGCGGTGTTGATCTGGGCGTAAAGTCGGCCCCGGTGCAGGTTGATGCTGTGCACGAAAGCGTTCAGTGTCAGCTCAGGGGGCGTTGTGGCCTGTTCACTCTGGGGGTCAAACACCGTAATCGTGCCGTTTTGGTCGGGGAAGTTGCCCCCGTTCGCGACGAAGACGCCGGTCGTTTCGAGGGAGCGCGACTCGTCTTCGTCGCTGCCGAAGAGGTCACAACCGCCGAGCAAAAGGCCGCACAGCAGGAGGGGAGAGAGGAATCGAGCGAAGGGGGAAGAAGGAAGCATCGGAAGGGAGAGAAAAAGCTATGGATGAAACGCGATGGTGAGGCGAGTACGGACGTGACGCGGCGGCATGGGGTGCAGGCGCACGATGCTGTACTCGGTGTCGAAGAGGTTTCTGAGGCGAAGCGCAGCCGTCACGGTCGCGGGGCCGAACGACTGCTGAACCTGCACCCGGGCGTCGGTAACCTGGAAAGGATCAAGGGACTGGGTCTCGTCGGCGGTGACGTAGCGGGGGCCGACCAGTCGGGACGACAGACCGACCCGCACCCCGTGCCAGGCGACACCCACCCGGGCCTTGAGGCGCTGTCGAGGCCGGTACGGAAGCTGGCGGCCGAAAGAGCGGGCGTGCGGATTGCTTCGGTCAGTGGCCGCGACGTGGGTGAACGCCATCCGTCCGTCGATCATCGACTGCGGTCCGAGGCGCCATCGGCCCGTGGTCGTCCACTCCACGCCCTGTGTGTGCACCCTCCCCACGTTTGAGGGGCGCCACACCTGAAGACCGGGGCCTACGTAGCTCGGCTGCCAGACGATCTGGTGGCGGAGGCGCGTGGTGAACGCCGTCAGCTCCGACCGAAGCAGACGGTCCTCCGAGCCGACCTGCACCCGGGCGCCGGCCTCGGCACTCCATCCGGACTCGGCCCGCAGCGATGGCTCGCCGCCGGGCACGAAGAAGCGTTCGTTGAAGGTGGGAGCACGGAAGGCGCGGCCGACCTGTCCCTTGAGGTAGAGCCAGGACGGTCCCGGTTGCCACACGGCCCCCAGTTGCGGGCTCAGCGCCGTCGTGGAGCGGCCCGGCCCCGACGGACGGTCGACATCCAGGCGGGCGGCGGGATGCAGGGTCAGGTCCCCAATCGACCACGTTGCGTCCACGTAGGTCCCCACGCGCCACCGATGCACACCGTCGCGCAGGGCGGCTCGGTCGTACCCAACCGTGGTCCCGGTCGAGACGAAAAGCTGCGGCGTGAGCGCAAGATTGGCGGAGGCCTTGAGCGCAGCCCGCTGTGTACGGGACGTGTCGTCCTGGGCGAAGCGGGGATTAGGATCCGGATTTCGATAGCGGAGAAACGAATCCTGGCCCCGGACGGTCAGGCGCAGGTGGCCGTCCGGGAGAGTGTGGCGGTGTTGGATCGAGAGGCGCCACTGCCGGTCGTGCTGCGAGGCGTCGCTGGGCGAAGCATTGGCGGTGCCTGGGAGGCCTCGCTCCGTGTCATTCCACCAGAGCCTGGCGGACGAGGTCGACTGACGCCCGCGACGGGTCATCTTGCCGAAGACGGTCGCGTGCTGGCGGTGCGCATTCTGTCGGTGCCGGGTCTGCGCCGACACCAGCGACTCATTTTGGTAGGGAAAGTCCCCGTCGCTCCACGTGCCCTCTGTCGCCACGACGCCGTTCCACTGGGGGCCTGCGCTCGCTACGATGCCTCCCATCGTTCGCCATCCGAACGCGCCCATCCCGCTCGTGGCCTCGACGCGAAGCGGAGCGGTTGGCTGCAGGGTCCGAAGCTGCACCACGCCCCCCAGCGTTCCAGACCCGTAGCGCCCGGCGTGACTGCCGCGCAGGACCCGAACCGACTCGATGAGGAGGGAGGGAAGCAGGGACAGGTCCGTTTGCCCCGTCTGCGGATCGGCTACGCGATGGCCGTCGACGAGGATGAGCGTCTGGCTCCCCCCCAGGCCACGGGCGGAGGCCGTGGCGAGTCCGCCGGGTCCCCTCTGCTTCACGAACAGGCTCGTTCGAGCGGCCAGGAGATCAGCAGTTGTGCGCCCCCGCATCGCAGTTGCAGAAGCGGGGTCGATCGTCGTGGCGGCCGTGGGAGACGACGAGGTCGGGAGCGACTGGGCCTCCACCGTTACGGGTGGCAATCGAACCCGCATGGGTGGCAGCGAGTCCGGCGGGGCCGTACTGAAGACGACCGAGTCGGCGCGGGCCGAGTCGGATTGCACCGGTTGAGCGGCGACTTCGCCCGGCGCTAGGCCGATGAGCACCAGCGAGACCGCGAGAAGAGTTGCGTATGTGTGTGCGGGAGACGGAGCATCCATAGGAAAAGCCCTCACCTCTGTGGAGGCTTGGGCGGCTGCTCCGCATCCGTTCCCAGAACGGCCCGAGCGCGAACGATGTCGGGGAGGGGCACGTCTCCCAAAACAGGGAGACGATGGAGCCAGACACGCCACAAACCTCTGGTCCCGGAGGCTCTTGGCAGTGAGCGAGGCCGACGAGGTCGACCCCTCAGCACGCACACAGGCAGGTCTCCTGGCTCATCGAACCCGTTGACCTCGGCGAACAGGCCGTGGCCAACCGGCAGACGGACACGCTCAACGGTTCCCCTTCCCACCTCGACAAGCTCTCCCGAACCTTCGGAGTCACTCAATCGGGTAGTGGCGAACCGTCTCCGACACGCATCCATCGTTCGATTCACAGTTGCGGGGACAGCCCCAGACTCCCGAGTGTGGAATGTGGAGTGTGGAATGTGGGTCTAGGGTTCGATCATCACTCCGAATTCCTAACTCCGAAATCCAAATTCCGCACTCGGTACACTGGTGTTCCCTCTTCATCTCGCCCGGCAGCTGCCCGGCGAGAACCTGTGGCGTGTGTGAAAGAACGGTGTTCAACCAATCTGTCTGCAAGGTAGAGGTCCGGCGTGACAAAGCAAACGCCCTTCACGCAATTTTTCGGGGAGTCGCTCAGAACCGGCGGAGCATTTTTACTGCCCGCGCAGACGCCGGGCAATTTCAGCGGTGCGGTCCGCCTCGTCCTCCGGAGCTTCCCCGTCGGTGGGAGGAGCGAGCTTCGTGCTCTCGGCCGTGTCCAGGGACGGCGCGTCGCCCGGCTCCTCGTGTCCCGCGATCCAGGCCTCACTGGTGACAATCGTTTCGAGGTTCTGCACGCGGTCGCGGAGGGCGTCTCGCTCTTGCTCCAGACCGTCGAGTCGCTCTTGGAGGCCCCGGAGCCGCTCTTCGACCTCTCGGGTGGAGGTGCCGAGTTCACGGTGCTTGGATTTGAATTCGAGCCATTCCTTATACCCAGCAAGCAGGATCCCCAGGATGGGAATGGTAAAGATCATGACGACCGCAATGAGGGTAACCAGGGACATGGTCTCAGGAGGATTGGTCAGGTTGCTCCGCCAAAATATATGCCGATCTGCCGTCTCCTGTTGCGTGCAGAGTCGCGGATTCAGGAGAGACGAAGGCCAACTCCCACTCTGGATTGGATCTTGCAAGGATCCACCGCCGGGTCCCCCGACGCGAAGGTACCTCTCCGGACCACTTGACTTCCAAAGTTGCCGATCCCACCTTTCAACGGCAAAAAACCGAATTCTGTCTCGAGAGTTGTGTCTTTCGTCGTGCCCAGAACTGTCGGCTGGTTTCTGAAGGGACTTGGGCTCGTCGGAAGCCTTCTTGCGCTCGTCCCGGTCGAGGGCACGGCCCGCCCGATCATGGATGATAGCCTTCGACTGGGGACCGCAGAGCCCATCGCGGAAGTTCGGGTCGACGCAAACAGCGACAAGGTGCCGGATCGGATGGGCGATACCGTGACGGTCGCGGGGCGGGTCACTGCGGGGCGAGGCCGACTGGCCGTTCCCGTCCCAGAACTCGCCGTTATTCAGGACAGCACGGCTGGCATCCACGTTCGTCTCCCCACCGGTCCCCCCATCGCACGGGGCGACAGCGTTCGCATTCGTGGGGTCGTGGATCAAGCGTCCGGCCTGACGCGGCTTCAGGGGCTCGACCACCGAATTCTCGACGACTCCCCCCGCGTTCCCGTGTCCCTTCCACTGACGGTGACTGCCGCCGTTGGGGAGCGCTACGAAGGGCGGCTGGTGCGGGTCCAGGGTCGCATCCTCACGAAGGGGACCAACGACGGGGGCGACTTTCTCATCCTTGAAGACCGCAATGGATCGGCACCGTCCCAGATTACCGTCTTTGTGGGCAATCGTCACCGTGGTCGGTTTGGGCTCGATCGTTTCGAGGAAGGAGATGAGATCGAGGTGACGGGCGTGGTGGGACAGCACGATTTCGAGGCGCCGTACACGGAGTACTATCAGCTTGAGCCCCGTGAGCGCAGCGACCTTGCCCAGATTGGGTGGATGTCAACGTATCTTCGAGTAGCCGTTTTTGTGCTCGCCGGGGGCGGACTCATCGCCGGGGTAGCCGTGTTTGTGCTCCGGGCAGCGGTCCGGCGTCGCACAGAGGAATTGGCCGAGAGTCGGGCTCGGTTTCGGCGGCTGGCCGAGGCGACGAACGAAGGCATCGCGCTCCACGAAGCCGACGGAGAAATTATCGACGCGAATGCGGCCCTGGCCGACATGGTGGGGGAGGACCGAGACGAGCTCATTGGGCGAGATGTCTCCGCTGTTCTACCGGATGCGTCTTCCGGCCTCCCGCAAGGCGTACAGGCGGACGCCGAGGTCCCCACCGAGGCCGAGATTGTTCACGGGAATGGGAGAACCATCCCGGTCGAAATCGAGGATCGAGAGGTTACGGTGGGCGACGAGACGGTGCACGTGCGGGCCGTGCGCGACATCTCGAAACGGAAGGAATGGGAGAACGAGATTCTCCTCGCAAAGCAGGAGGCCGAGCAGATGGCTCAGCTCAAGTCGAACCTGGTCAACAACCTGAGCCACGAGCTCCGCACCCCCATCACCAACATCACGGGCTATGCAGAGGTAATCATGGAGGAGGCGGAGGGGGTGCATGAGAAGTTTGCCACTCGAATCTATGAAAGTGGAGAACGTCTGGCGGAGACCTTCCAATCGGTGCTGGACATGGCCCAGATCGAAGCCGGCACGCTCGACGTGCTGGTCCGGGAGGTGTCCGTGGCGAACCTGGTTCAGGAGGTCGTCGAGCGGTACGAGCAGAAGATTGACGGGGAGACGCTGACGGTCGAGGTCGATGTGCCGGACGACTGCACGTTTAAGACGGACCGCACGCTCCTGTATCGCATTCTCAGCAACCTCGTCCAGAATGCCATCAAGTTCACGGACGAGGGCACAGTTGGAGTGGAAGCCAATCCCACTGGGGACGGGATTCAACTCGCAGTTTGGGACACCGGGATAGGCATTGCGCCCGAATTTCGGCCGCGCCTGTTCGATCCGTTCACGCAGGAGTCCGACGGCGTGGCGCGAAAGTATGAGGGCGCCGGGCTGGGCCTGTCCCTCACAAGGCGCATGGTCGACATTCTTGGAGGGACAATCGAGGTGGAGAGCACCAAGGGCAAGGGCAGTGTGTTTACGATCGAACTTCCGTCCCGGACCGAGTCGAGGACGGAGGTGATGATAGAAGCCGAGCAGCAGGAACTTTCCCGATAATCGAGGGGGAGAGTCCGAGCGGCATCTTTTCCCGCGAACGGGCTCTGCTCGCAGGGAATGCGACGTCTCCTGGGTCATGCCGAAGAGGAAGTGAGAAACTGCCGGACGGGGGCGACGAGGGAGGGACCCATCTCTTCCGGCACGTAGTGGCCGACATCTGAAAAGCGATGCACGATGGCACCCGGGAAGAGGTCCTGCCAGCGTCGGAGACACGCTTCTGTGCCGAATGCGGGATCGGCCATGCCCCAGCACAGCAGCGCAGGGGTGCCCCGAAGTCGATCTCGACGCGTCCACAGCGCCCGGAGCCAGTCAGCCTCCGTCCGGAGGGCGCGGGCGAAGGCCCAGCACGCATGGCGGCGCGTCCGAGTGTCTAGGGCCGCAGCGTAGGTGCGGATCCAGTCCGGCCGGAGAGGGCTCCTGGGTCCGGTCGTCGCGGGCATGACGAGGTGGGCGAATGCATTGAACTGCTCGACGGCGAATCGGCCCGCTGGCGTAGCGAGGAGGCGGCTCGCGGCCTGGATTAGTGGGCGGTGAGTAAGGGGCCACGCCCACGTATTCATCAGCACGAGCCGCCGGACCGTCTCGGGATGGCGGAGGGCGAAGGCGAGGCCGATAGGGCCGCCCCAGTCGTGCAGCACAAGCGTCACGTCCGAGAGGCCCAGTTTACGGAGAAGCGTCTCCACCAGCGTGGCGTGGGCAGAGGGACGATAGGAAAAGGTGCGGGGGGCCGCCGACCGCCCAAAGCCGAGGTAGTCGGGGGCAATACACCTGTAGTCTGACGACAAGTCGTGAAGAAGGTGGCGGTAGAGGCCGGCGTTCGTGGGATTGCCGTGGAGGAAGACGACGGGGGGACCGGTGCCGATGTCGGTATAGGCGAGAGCGCCCGACGAGGTGCGGAGCGTCTGGACGTTTGGGCGTGGGGGCATGGAAACGGGAGAGCCTCAGTCGAGGAGTGTGGGGGCCGATTTGTACTGATCCGCCACCGCTTGAGCTTCGGCGGCCACCCGCTCGCGGAGTGCCCGCGGTTCGAGAATCTGCGCGTGGGCCCCCCAACTCAGCAGCCACGGCATCACCTCTCGATCTGTGTCGACCTTCAGGGTGAGCAGCAGACGCTCGTCGGAGAGCGTGTCGCGCCGGTCTACCTCCAGCGCGGGCGGCACCTGCATGGAGGCCGCTGCCTCCGCAGAAAAGATCACGCGGACGCGACGGCGGGACTCGGCCGTCGGGCCGTTTGGAGACGTGCCGTAGCTGGGGGGACGCTCAAACGTGTCGTCCGTCAGGTCGAGAGCCTCCACGGTCGGCAGGCGCACGTGGACAACGCGATTCTGCTCGTGCCCATACCCGACGATGTGCCACGTGGTGCCCTGCTGTACGAGGCCGTACGGATCAATCGTTCGTGAGGACGGAGGCGCAGCGGCGTCCTCCATTGTGGCGACCAACGTTCGCTCTTCCACGAGTGCGTGCCGCACCTGCCTCAGGAGGCCCTCCTCGGTCGAGCCGCCGAACACGCTGGGCAACACCAGCGGCACGGCGCCCTGAAGGGAGAGTGCGCGCTCCCGGTCCTCGGGGGACAGGGCGTCCTCCAACTTGCGCTGGGCGGCCAGGGCCGCAGCCTGATAGCGACCGCCAAAATTCTGGGCTGCGTAGGCGCTCCCCAGGACGAGCATGACAGCCTCGTCCGTTGTCAGTTGGACGGGAGCGAGCAGGTACTCTTCCGGTAGCCGATAGCCTTTTCCCGGCACGCCCTGCAGCGGAATCCCGGCCTCTACCATTGCCTGCACGTCGCGGTACACGGTCCGCTGGCTGACGCCGAGGGCGCGGGCCAGGTCCGTGGCGCGCGTCCAGGCGTCCGGTTCCAGCTGCAGCAGAAGGGCGGGCCAGCGTTCGGAGGGCGTCATGGGTTGCGGGACGGAGTCGCAAAAGCGGTGCGGACTCGCCAAGATAACGAAGCCGTCGCCAGACTTTCATCCGGACGCAAAATAGCGATCCAGAATCCGAATTCCGAGACCAGACAACTCGCGATCCAGGAAATCGTCGCTTACGTTGGTTGTCAACATTGACCCCTCTGTCGAACAGAACACATCTTCGGGATGGACAAGTCAGGGACGCATTTGTGGAGAGGGTGGGGGAAGGGAGCGTTCTGTCTCCCGCTCCTCGTCACAATTCTTCTGGGGGGACTCGGGCAGAGACCAGTGGACGCTCAGCCTCAGTTCGAGGTGAGCGGCCGGTTCGCGGCGGCAGAGGCGAATCAGGCCGTGGCGGTTGATGACGAGTACGTCTACGCCATCGACAACCGAGCGATCGGCAAATACGACAAGGCGACCGGCGAAAGGGTCGACCGATGGAGGGGGAGCGAGAATGGACGCATTCACCACCTGAACAGTGGGGTCGTGATCGACGACACTCTTTACTGCGCGCACTCGAACTTTCCGGAGGTTCCCATGGTGAGTTCAATCGAGATGTGGGACGTGGAGACGATGACGCACGTAGGGAGCCATTCCTTTGGGATCTACGAGGGTTCGGCCACCTGGGTGGATCGCCACGAGGGGAACTGGTGGGTCGCCTTTGCCCACTACGAGGACGAGGGGGGTGTGCCGGGGAAGGGAGCGGAGTGGACGCAGCTCGTTCGGTTCGACGACGCGTGGCGACGGACGGGAGGGTGGGCGTTTCCGACGGCGGTGATCGAGCAGTTTCGGCCGTACAGCAATTCCGGTGGGGCCTGGGGGCCCGAGGGGCAGCTCTACGTCACGGGTCACGACGCGACGGAGGTGTACGTCCTCGAGCGTCCGACAGCGGGAGGGACGCTCCGTCTGGTAGAGACGCTGGACTTTCCCGGACAGGGGCAGGGCATCGCGTGGTCCCCCACCTCGCCGAACGTCCTGTACGGGATTCGACGGGTGGATCGGACGGTCGTGTGGGCGCGGCTGCAAACAGCGGACGAGTGATAGCGAGAGCGGCGGTTCCACGTCGGGGCTCAGCTGCAGCGCGGGAAATCGCTTCCCAGACCCATCTCCTCCACGATTGCCTCCATTCCTGCCTCGAATTTGGTTGCCCCGCCCTGCGACGGGTGCCGCACGTAAGTCGGATCAGCGCCCACCTCGTCGAGAGCGCGTTCGCCCTTGCGGCCCACGCCCACCGTGCGATCGGGATTGAGCACATCGAGCAGTGCGCGCAGCACCTCGTGCCACTCGCGCACCTCGGGGCGGCGGGGCGTGCGGATAGAGAGCGGATCGCCGGCGTCGTGCGGGTGGAGTGGAAGGCTGTTCCAGACAAAGAAGTGGGGAAAGTAGGGCTGAAGCACGCGCCAGAAAATGGAGGCGCTATATTCCGTAATCGGCACGTCCTTGCGACTCGTCGCCGTGCCGTCGATGGGAAAGTCGGGATCGGTAAGCTGCGATTCGCTCGTCACCGGTACCCCGGAGAAGCGGCAGCCCCACGGCCCTGGGGCTTCAAGCAACAGAAAGAGGCGCGGGGCCGCCTCAAAACACTCCAGATACTGGTGCAGATTGTGGCGGCGGTGCGCCGGGGCGTCCGGCACGTCGAGGTCATCCCGGCGATCGCGGTACGGATTGAAGAGCCCCTCGGTGGAGGGGGCAGGAAAGACATGGGTGTCGAACAGGTCCCAGACGGTGGGGAGCATCCAGCGGGAAGAGCGGGGGGAGGAATTAAGGAGCGAGAGTCGAAGAATCGTGAAACGAGAAGCTCGCAGCGCCCGGATTCGCCACTGCTCTATCCGCTCCTGGATTATGCAGACGGGCCAGTTGTGTCGTTGGAGAAGGCAAAGTTGGCGTATCCCAGTTCGGCCGTGCCGAACCAGCGATAGGCGTCTTCACGAGCCTCCTTGTAGGCCTCGTAGATCTTCCGGTACTGCTTGTTGCCCGATGCGTTGTCCTCCAGGAGCTGTGTAGTTACCTTCTGCGCCCGTGACATGACTTCATCGGGAAAGCGGCGGAGCGTGACGCCCTTGTCGAGCAGCCGATCGAGCGCTGCCGGATTCTTGTGGTCGTACTGGGCCAGCATGTGCAGGCTGGCCTCGGCGGCGGCCGTTTCGAGTGCCTCCTGATACTGCGTGGGGAGGCTCTCGTACGCGTCCCGGTTCACATAGAAGGTAAGGGCGGGGCCGGGCTCCCACCAGCCGGGATAGTAGTAGTACTGGGCGACCTCGTGGAAACCGAGCTTCTCGTCGTCGTAGGGCCCCACCCACTCGGCCGCATCGATGGCGCCTCGCTCCAGCGACGGGTAAATCTCGCCGCTGGGCAGGACCTGCGTGTTGACGCCCATCTCGCTCATGACATTGCCCCCGAGCCCTGGGATCCGCATCTTGAGGCCACGCATGTCCTCCAGAGAGGTGACCCCCGTCTTGAACCAGCCGCCCATCTGCGTGCCTGTGTTGCCGCCCGGCAGGTTGATGATGTTGAAGTCGGCGAAGAGGTCGCGCATGAGGTCCATTCCGCCGCCGTAGAGCAGCCACGCGTTGTACTGGCGGGCCGTGAGGCCGAACGGCACGGTGCAGTCAAACGCCAGTGCGGGATTTTTTCCGATGAAGTAGTAACTGGCCGAGTGCCCCATCTCCACGGTACGGTTCTGCACGCTGCTCAGCACTTCGAAGGGCGGCACCAGCTCACCCCCGGGATACGTCAGGATCTCAAAGTTGCCGTCCGTGAGGGCCTTCAGCCGCTTGGACAGCACCTCGGCCGCGCCGTAGATGGTGTCGAGCGAGCGGCTGAAACTGGAGGCGAGCCGCCACCGGACTTGTTGGTTGGGTTGGACGTTGGGGGCGCCGTCGCTGGCGGACGATTCTTCATTGCCACAGCCGGTGAGTAGGCTTGCACCGGCGGCGCCGAGCAGGGCCTTCTTGGTAAAGTCGCGCCGTTCCATAGGTCAGGGAGGTACTGATTCAAAGCGCTGGGCGTGCGGGTGGGACGTTTAGTATAGGGGCCAATCCGCCTCAGCGCAACCGATCCTTTTGGTGTCGGGTAATCATGGTGGGGAGGTTGATTGAACAATAGGGATTTCCTCTCGCGGTACGGAGTAGGGAAGGGGACTGGAGAGAGAATGGGAGAACGTTGAGTCCGGACGGAGGCGCAGTCCGGCATGTTACAGCGTCAGGGTGGAATGGCCGGGGCGCAGGCGATTGAGGAGGAAGTCGAAGCCGGCGGTGAGGATGAGCACGAGGGCACTGGCAAAGATGACGTCGAGCCGAACCGTGCCGGACAGGTCCTGGAGCGATAGGAGGAGATCGCCGATGCTCTGCTGGATGCCAGCAAGCGTGGGCGGCATGAGCACGAGTCCGGCACCCGCCCCGGCGATGAGCAGGAACAGGAGGAGGATTTCGGCCCAGTTCATGCCCGATTCGGGGACAAAGCCCGCGCGGTTGGCGACCGTTTCGGCGAAGTTGTCGGGAAGATCCTCGCCCTCCGGCTCCTCGGCCAAGGTGGCGTACACCTCCTCGTAAGCCGCGGCCTCCGGATCGTCGTTCGTCTCGGGGCGAGGTCCGTCGCCGTGAAGGTGGCGGTCGAAGGCGTCTTGTAAGTCGCGATCTCGGTTCGTCATAGCGTAATCTCCTCGCGTTGGTAGCGGTCCAGTAACCAGTCCTTCAGTTTTTTGCGACCCCGGTACAGGTGGCTCTTCACTGTTCCCTCTGGGTTGTCCATGACCTCGCTAATCTGCGAGACACTCATCCCTTCCAAATGATACAGCGTGAGGGCGGTTCGGTAGTGCTCCGACAGGGCCTCGATGCCCTCGCGCACGACGTCGCGGCGCTGCCGATTCTCGGCTGTTTCGGCCACGTCCTCGGTCGGGTCGGGGACGCGGTTGAGGGCCGCACGGGCGTGGGGCGTCTCGTCTTCGGGCGACGGGGCCTCGTCGGCGTAGAGGGGAACCTGCTTCTTCTCGAGGTGATTGAGGCACGTGTTGCGGGCAATGCGGGCGAGCCACGTCGAGAGCTTCGACTCGAACCGAAACCCGTCGAGGTACCGGTGCGCCCGCACGAACACGTCCTGGCACAGCTCCTCTCGGTCGCGCACGTCGTCGACCATGCGGTAGACGACGTGCTTGACGAGCCGCTCGTAGCGATCGATAAAGGTGAGGAACGCCTCGCGGTCCCCGTCGAGAATCCGCTCGACCAACTCGCGTTCGTCTATGTCAGACTCGGTGTCGGCCATGGCGTCCCCAGTAGACAGGGGCATAGGCGGGCAGGTTGCACGGCGCCGCAACTCGGCACCGGGCGGGGTCCGCTACACGAATGATCGGAACGGGAACGAGGTCCCGCAATCGACTCGTTGCCCTGTGCAACCCATTCGTCGATGGGCCTGTCCGTTACGGGTGCACCGCCGAGACTTCTTCGCGCGATTTCATGTTTTGCTGATTGATTTGCTTACCGATCTCTCATGGAAGACGTACTCGTTCCACTCGGGTTTTTTGCCCTCGTCGCCTACATTGCCAAGCTGATCCGGGACACCCGCGTTCGCCGAAAGGCGCTTGAGTCTCCCCTCTCGGAGGAAAGGATTGAGGAGCTCCTTAGCAAGGGGGGATGGACAGAGCCCAGTACTCGCTCTGCGCTCAAGTGGGGGCTCATTGTGATTGCGCTGGGCGCCGGACTCCTGTTCGTCGATCTCCTCACGATCTCCTTCGAGTCCCCGCTCGCGTACGCCGTGCTACTGCTGGCCACCGGCATTGCCCTGCTCGGCTACTACCTCATTGAGCAGGACGACCAGAACTCGGACGAAGGCCCCTTTTCGCCGAGTGGGACTCCGACCAAAGAATCCATCGGTGAGCCGGAATTGTAGAAATCGTTTTGAGGGCCGATCTCCGTACTACCGCACCCTGGTGGCTTCAAATCGCATCCCCAGGTCCCGGCACAGCGCCTCCAGGTGTTCCTGGTCGATCTCGTCGAAGGCCCCGAGCGCATCGGAGTCCACATCGAGCACGGCCAGCAACTGATCGTCGGGGGTGATCACAGGGACGACGATCTCCGACTGGGTGGACGACTGGCAAGCGATGTGGTCGGGAAACTCCGTCACATCGGGCACCAGTTGCGTCTCGCGGGTGCGCGCCGCCGCGCCGCACACGCCGCGGTCGAACGAGATGTGGAGGCAGCCGTGCGGGCCCTGGTACGGTCCCACCAGGAGCTGTCGGTCGCCCACGGCCCGGTAGAAGCCCGTCCAGTCGTAGTGATCGAACGAGTGGTGAAGCTCGCACGCCACCGTTGCCATCGCCGCGATCCAGTCGGTTTGCCCGTCAAGTAGCGCGTCGATGCGGCGGCGGGTGTCGGCGTAGAGTTCGGCCTTGTCCGAGGCCGTATCAATAGAGGAGTTGGCAGTGGGCATCGAAGACGGGATTCAAGTTCTACAGAGAAGAAACTATCATTCACACACCGAATCTCCAGAGGGCGATCTTAGAAGCTGTTTGGCGGACTGTCTATGGCCTGCGACTTCACGGCTCTCGTG
>CAZBIB010000030.1:0-20100 GCA_964491575.1 uncultured Salinivenus sp.
CCTTGTGAAAGCCACGAACTTTGCAGTCCCCCGTCCGCAAAGCCTGGAGTACCAGATGGGAAGATTCCCCTGGAAACACGCTGTGCTAGGAGAGATCTGTGCAGACTCCTACAGCGAACGCCGCCCACAAGTAGCACAGCCTGTCCCAAGAGGGGGCTCTCCTCGAGCGGAGGGTCGGTAGAGAGGTGCCCGGCCCTGCAAGTAGACCCCCGCGGATTACGGACAGTGCTTCATGGTGCCTTTCAGAGTCTGTTTTAATTTATGCTTCGAGCACCCCGGAGAGTACTTCCTCGCTTCGCTCACGGCGTTGCGAGCGGTCTCGATGGCCTGCAAATCGGTCTTGTCGTCGGCAAGTAGTTCCACTACGTGCGTCCTCCTCGACCGATTTTCGCCTCATCGATCCTCGCTCTCACGATACGATTCAAAATCAAAACAGACTCTAAGAGGCGCAGAGGGGGCCTCAGTTGCTCCCTGTCATCTTCCCCGCCTCACCGCGGCTGTTCTGAGATCGACTTGAATTGGACGTGGAGCGGCCGTCGGCAGGGAGGGGGTACTTGGACTTGGACGCCGCGACGAAGAGTTGATTTGCGATCAGTCCTTTTCGCCGTTCGTCCTACGGATCCATCGGGCCGCGTGGGCCCCCACTTCGTCGATCGTTTTGTACCCGAGCTTTTCCTTGGCCCGTCGCCGGTACGTTTCGGCGGTTTTGCGGGTGTAGCCGAGCCGATCGGCAATCGTCTCAATGCTCAGTCCCCGCCCCACCATCTTGAAAACATGCAGTTCTCGGTCGGTCAGCGCGTCGATCGGAAAGCGCACCTCCCCCGCCCGGCCTTTCTGCACCCGTCGAAGGATGCGCACGGTCATTTCGGGACTCAGGTACATCTTTCCGGCAGCCACGCGGCGCACTGCCGTCAGGAGTTCCTCCCTCGAGTTCTCTTTCATCAGATACCCCGATGCTCCTTCCCGCAGGACTCGTCCTGCATAAACCGTTTCGTCGTGCGCCGAGAACACCAGGAGTTTCGTGTCGGGATGGTGGGCCCGCACGGTGGTGAGTAACCCAAAGGACAGCCCCTCGCTAAAGGAAAGACCGACGACAGCGATGTCGGGATCGTGCGCCTCGATGAGCCGAAGGGCTTCCTCGGTGGACCCCGTGTCGGCAGCGACGACCATGTCTATCGCCTGTTCGGCGCTGTGACGAATGACCGCGCGGATGGCAGGATGATTGTCGGCGATCACCACACTGATGGTGGCGGTAGGACGGGCGCGTGGAGCCGAGAAGCTATCCTTGCGGACTTTTAACGAAGGAATAACGCGCTAGAATAAATGTGAGTGAGAGTGAGTCGAAGCGTCGCAGAAGTACGATGCCAGGAGGCGGATTGCTGCGCTCCTAGCGTACAGAAAGGCGGATCCATCATCATGAGATTGCGCTGAGAATCTGCTGATCACACGGTGATGATTCGCTGAGCCCGCCCGCTGGTGGATCTCAATGACCCCACTTGAGCTTCAGTGTAAGCGGCGATGGCCCTGAAATCTCGGCCTTTGGCATTCCTTCACAATGATCTGTGCAGGCCCAGTGATATCGGGCAGTGCCCCTCCGAGGTTGTGAATGGCGAACCGGTGCATGCACACGATGAGTTGGGGAGTTAGACCCCAGCATTCCTTCACAACTTTTTTATGCTATTGACCCTGTAATTTACGCTGGTCTCACATTTCCTCTTGACAACCCGGGGGCCGGTTTTGTTATACTGATAAATAGTGTGACGCTAAAGAAAAAAGCTCGCCCCGGCACCAGGCCGAGGCGAGCTTTTCGTATTTTGGGGATCCACACCGGCGAGACGCTGGCTCAGAACCACACCCCAGGCCCTGACGCCCTCGGAAACCGTCACGGTTCCTCGCGATGTCGGGATCCACGGTGCTGGCGGAAACGACAGTAGGACGGCACAGACCCATCCGCACTGCACCATCCCCAATCGCCTGCAGCTATGGCTCCGGCCTGTGACGACGAGCGCCGAGTAGCCGTGAGCAGGTGTACACTTCCCGCAGGCGTCACGATGGGCTAGACGCCGACGCCTCCGCAGCAGTTACGCTTCCACCTCGTCCTCGTCGAGCACCTCCTCCGGCCGCACGTCCCACATCAGCATCGTCTCAATGTCGACATAATCCTCCTCGACGGCTTCCTCCTCATCCCCGTAGTCGTTGACGAACTTGTAGTCGCCGTAGGTGGAGCGCTGGAAAGGGGGGAGGCGGTGCCACTCCGTTCCCTCGCGGTCGACGAAGTGATCGGGGAAGGGGCTCTCGACCTCGTAGCTGGGGTGGTAGGAGTGGTACGTCTTGCGCGCCTCGTGGATGGCGGCGCGGCGGGCGCCGGCCTTGGTGCGGCTCTCGCCCTCGACGCTGAAGGGGGAGATCTCGATCTTGGCCGTGATGAAGCCGTCGTCGTTCTCGTAGTAGGTGGGCCGCATCACTTCGAAGTCACTCGGCTCGGGATATGCACTACTTTCGCTACTCTCGTCGGCCATGGAGGGGGAGGGGAATCGGAATGAACGATACGCGGGATGGGGGACTCAGGCGAGCCCTTTGAGATCAGTCCCTACGAGAGACGGTTGGAGAGGATTCCGCACCGGGCCGAGGAGTCTCTGCTCTCGTCCAGAATTCGCACGACCGGGCGGTGATTGCTTCTCATTTCGTAATGCCGTTATTGTTATTCATTGGGAGGTTCTCTCGTTCACGACTGTGGATTGAGTTGTGGATAACTTTTCGCGAGTTCAGACAGATGCGCAGATTTTTGACAATAACAGAGATTAAGGGGTGCAGATCCGCAGCAATCCCGCCTCAGTGGCGTGCAAATGGATTTCCGTTATTCGCCAAAGGCAAAGTCCACATGTGGGTAAAATGTGGAAAAGATGCGGCACTTCACTCATCGACTCGCTTCATTCGGCCAGATCCGATCGACACCTCGTCCATCGCGATGTCTCCGATGGGCCGGGAATGCCGTTATTTTTGGAGACGGAAGGCTCCAGGAAGTGACCTCCCAAGGCGAATTCTCACCGGAACTGATCGATGTTGCCTTCGGCCCGATGTGTTTAGTGAAATAAACTGGGGCAACGAAGGAATTTGTCGTTGAGTAGCCTGGAGTTGTCCTTCTTCTGCTTCTGACCGCCACGTCGAAGGCCTGGGATCGAGTCTCTCGCGCTTGTAATCCCCGCTCCTGTCCTGCATCATTATCTGTCCATTCACCAATGCTTTTTTATTTATGAAAGTCGCGAAGCGATTTCGGTGGGAAGCCGTGCATCGGCTTTCTTGGCACGAGGGCCAATGTCGACATTTCCACGGCCATTCCTATCGGGTGGTCGTTGAGCTTGACGGGGAGCTGGCGGAAAATGACATGCTCCTGGACTTCAAGCTCGTCAAGCGAATCCTGACGCCGCTCGTCGAAAAATGGAATTACGCTGTCGACGAGGCCCCACTGATTGAGAAGCACCGTGAAGAAGGGAGCTACGACGACTGGTACGAGGACCACGTCGAGAACTCGACCTATCAAGCCCCTGATCGATTTTCTACGGGAAAAGGAGGAATGACAGAGATGCACTGAAAAACACTGGGGAGCGATTTGCTTCTCCTCCGTCCTGGAGGGTTTCTTGCGGATCATCTCATCCCTGGACCCTGCGTCCGCTGAAGGCAGTATATTTTCCATGTTGATGACTCACCGATGAGGCTGTCACATGTCCTCTCCGTCTTCAGCGACCATCAAGGAGACGCTTCGGCAGCACCTTCCTGCCCTTCGAGAAGAGTACGGGGTTGAGTCCTTCGCCCTGTTCGGGTCGTACGTGCGCGGCGAGCAACACCCCGACAGCGACATCGACATCCTGGTCACGTTCGATGATCCGCCTGGACTGCTCGCGTTTATCGAGCTTGAGCGCACGTTGAGCGATCTTCTCGGGCAGTCCGTGGACCTCGTCACAGAGAACGCCCTCAAGCCCCGAATTGGGGACCGCGTGCGGCAGGAGGCCGAGCCGATATGACCGATCGCCCCTCCGTCGACCATCTCGAAGACATCCTCGATGCCGCCGAGAAGGCACAGGAGTTCGTGGAAGGCACGACCTACGAGGCCTTCGTGAACGACGACAAGTCCGTCTTCGCGGTCATCCGAGCGCTGGAAATCATCGGCGAAGCCACGAAGCGGTTGTCCCAACCGCTCCGCAATGAGTATCCGCAGGTTCCGTGGTCTTTAATGGCGGGCATGCGCGACAACCTCATCCACGACTACAGCGACGTTGATCGTCAGATCGTCTGGCGCACCGTTCAGGAAGAAGTTCCCGAGGTTCGTAGGCAAGTGCGCATGATCTTGGAAGAAGTTGAGGAATGAGCAACTCTCGACAGCTCTTTGCTCACCCCGGCGTACTTCACTACCTCGATCAAACGAGGTGAGATGACATGGGCAGAGACGTAATCGTCTGGTACGATCGCGAGGGCGACTACCTTGAAGTGCTCTTCGAGCAAAAAGAGGGTACTTCCGAGAAACAGAAAACGACGCCGTGATGGGGAAGGTCGACCAGGACGGGCACGCGATTGGCTTCTCCATCCTCAACGTGAGCCAAACACAATCCGAGGCACCGGTCTCCGTGACGCTGCGCGACGTGGCGGCGTAGCCAATTTCCGGCGTCGGCGTTGGACTCCGATCGACCTCGTTACGGAGGGCAGCCTCAAGCCGCACATTCGGGACCGTGGGCAGCAAGAGGCCGCACCGATCCAACGGAGGAACAGCCCCGCCACTACTCCAAGTCGTCCTGCGTTAGCAGCGTGTACGAGAACGCGTTGCCCCACTCCTGCGCGCCCTTCTCGCAGACGCGGAGGAAATAGTTGAACTGGAGCGGATCGCAGATCACTTGACATCCGGCGCTCCAGTTGTCCACCTGAATCGAGGCGCGGTCGCGGTTGGCCCGGTGGATGTTAATGCCGAAGTGGCCCGTTTCGGTACGGTCCGAGGCAAAGTCCAGCTCCGCGTCGCGGTCGAAGTCGCGGAGGACCGTCACGGGTCCGGCCTGCACGAGTGCCTTGTAGCGCCCCCGGTGCTTTCCGAGTGTGTAGGCGCTGCGGTACTGCCCGGGCTTCAGGATGGCCGTACCGCGATCGGTGCCCATCCGCCCGTCACCCAAAAAGTAGAGGCCGGGGTCCGTCGTCGCCGGGAAGGCGTTAAAGATCCACTGGTCGTTGGAGCGATAGAACACAGTCAGCCAGTCGTCGAACCGGTTGGGCACCTGGGTGTGCGCCCGGATGCCGACGATGTTGAGGTTGAAGGGGCGGCTCGGCGTGTTGAAGATGCGGTAATTCTTCCGGCTCATCGCGGTGATTACGCCGTCGAGCGTGGGGTGAAAGCCAAGGTCGTAGGACATGACAACGGGAGGCGTGTATGGGCGGGGACGACGAGCTCCGACCGTCTCGAATCTCGACATTGCACGCAGCGAGGAGAGCGCCAAGGACCGGCAACTCGCAGAGCCAACGTGCAGCCGATCTCAAAGGGACCGGGGTGGGATTGACACAGTTCCCCCCTCCGTTCTAACGTCCAGCATCAGAAACCGTCGATCAGGTGAGTTCGGGATGCGCTCTCCGAATGCGGGGTCATCCCGCTCTCGCAGCCGCCCGGCACCTGTGCTGAAAACTCTCCCGAGCGAAGGAAGCCGACTTCGGCCCCAGCCTCGGGGCACGATTTGTCCCAGCAATTCGTTGGGGACGTGGACGCTTTTTACCGACCGCATCTCTCCCGCACCAATTCCCCGTCCGATCATGACGTACGACGCTTTTCTCGACACCGTACAGGAACGCCTGGATTTGGCCGAGCGCGACGATGCTTCGGCCCTCACGATGATCGTCCTGGAGACGTTCAGCGAGATCCTGTACCGCACGGAGCGAGACAAGGCGAGCGCTCCGCTCCCCAAAGAGCTCACTCGCTACCTTCATGCTGCCAAGCCGGAGCAATCGCGAGAGAAGGTGAAGCGCCTGAATGCTGCGACCTTCCTCGATCGCGTGCAGGCCCGCGCCGATCTGAACCGGGAAGACGCCGAAACCGCCACGACGACCGTGCTGTCTGTGCTCCAAGAGGCCGCGGGGGACACTGTGCTCTCCGAGCTCGGCGACTCGTTGCCCCCGAGCTACGCGGAGATCTTCCCCTTCATGTCCCATTCGGATGCTGACACGACGGAGTAACCCCTCTCGACACCAGTTCCTTCCGGGGGCTGATTGCGCTGGAAAAGAAGAACGCGACTCTGGTCCGCTCCGCCCAACGCCGACTCCAATAAAAAACGCCCGCCGGTTTCGGGCCGGGGGCGCATCAGGAACCAGCAGATCAAAATAAAAAGGCCGCCCCGAGCAGGGCTGGCCAGAAGACTTTTCTGTCACTCGCAACTAATTACAGTATAACAAAATCGGTCCCCGGGTGCGATTAAAATTAGAGTGACGCTTTTGTAACGAGGATGCCGAATTCTCCCGAGTCAGTTCCGCCCGCGGCCTCTTTCCCGTCAAACGGTCCGATAGTCCGGATGCCGGTCGGGCGTGGAGAGAATGCGCCTGCCCGCCCCAATTGAGACGATGGATTGTGCATCCCGACGCCGACAGCACGCCCTCGAACAATACGGGGGGCGACGGTTTGTAGGGATTCCCCTGCGGTCCTCACAACTGCGACGGTGAGACGACGCATCGCCCTGGCTCTGCAGGGCCTCCCATCGTTCCCTCCAACAACTCCTTTCTTCGACCGATGAGTGATCCCGTATCCGGTATTCACCACGTCACGGCCTACGCCCACGACCCACAGGAAAACCTCGACTTTTACACGGGCGTCCTCGGGCTGCGGCTCGTCAAGCAAACGGTCCTGTTCAACAACCCCTCGGAGGTCTTCAAGGGACCCACGATGTACCACTTCTACTACGCCGACGAGACGGGCACGCCTGGCTCTGTCCTCACCTTCAAGCCCCACCATAGCATTCAGAAAGGACAGGTGGGCCGCGGTCAGGCCACCGCTACGGCGTTTACGATTCCGGAAGGCGCGGTGGACTACTGGGTCAATCGGCTCGACGAAGCCAACGAGGCTACCCGGTATCCCGTCACCGAGCGCTTCGGACGGACCGTCATCCCGTTCCAGGACCACGACGGGCAGCCGCTCGAGCTCATTACCGGCACCTCCGACATTGAGCCGTGGGCGGACGGGCCCGTCCCGGCCGAGCACGCCCTGCGCGGATTCCACGGCGTCACCATCCACCCCGACAACGCCCGGCTCACGGCCGATGTCCTCGAGCTCCTTGGCTACGAGCAGGTCGATCACCAGCCCACGCCCCAGGACGGCGACTGGACCCGATTCCACGTGCCGGGCCCCGAGCACGCCCAGTTCGTCGATCTCTACAACGAGCCCAACATGCACGAGGGCTCATGGGGCTACGGCACAGTGCATCACGTGGCATTCCGAGCGGCGGACGACGAGCATCAGACACAGATCCGACAGTGGCTCAGCGACGCAGGCCACGCGCCCACCAAGATGAAGGACCGGAACTACTTTCACTCCATCTACTTCCGGGAGCCGAACGGCGTCAACATCGAGATTGCAACGGACCCGCCCGGCTTCCTCCACGACGAGCCGGTCGACGAGCTCGGCACAGAGCTGAAGTTGCCGCCCTTCCTTCAGGATCGGCGGGAAGAGGTGGAGGCCCAGCTCGCCGACATTTCCGTGTAATGCGTTGCGGGCAGGATGCCGACCTCAAGAAAGAATGCCCACCGCTCCGGCAAGCGTCGGGACGGTGGGCGTGTTTATATGCTACGAGAGGGGCACACAGACGAAAAGCCCGTCCCGAGGGGACTGGCTTTTTTGAGTCTCGCACGTATCTACAGTATAGCAAAATCGATCCCCGGGCTCGCTTAATATGAGCTGGAAAATGTTGTAACGCATGTCCTGCGGTCAGACTTCAACTCTCGGCGACAGGGCGAGCAAAACATCGCGGTCCCTCCCCAATTCAAAGCGAGGAGCGTCTTCGTCCCGCACCAGTTGGGACGATCGTTCATCGCCATTCACTATTCCACAACGCCCTCCTTCACCATGGAAGAACTGGAAGGTCCCGGTCCGGAATTCGCCGCGGCCACCTCGATTGCACAGCTCGCTCCCCTCCTCTTCGACGCGGCAGAGGATGTCAAGAAACTGAGCGGCGAACCCGAGCATGTCGCCGTGGCCGAGGAGACGCACCGCGCATTCCTGGAGCGCCAGGACCCCGATCTCAATCGAACGGTGGCCACGGTGACGCGCGTGGAGGACGGCGTGAAGATCGAGTACGAGGACCGCACCGTTACCATCACGTACGGCGAGTAGCGACGCGTCGCGACCCGTGCACAGACCAGAACGCGCTACTGCTTGCGGAGGCGAAGGTCGCCGCTAAAGGTTTCAATCTCAATGCGCGGCCCGCCGCCCCCGGTGATCCGGCGTCCGTCCTCGGCCTGGAGGGCAAATTCAGAATCAAGTTCGCCAAACGCATCGTCCTCCCCCACGAGCTCGAACCCAGTGTCGGCCGGGAGGGTGAGCTCAAGGTCGCCCGAAAACGTTTCGAGGTGGCTGTCTCCCGTCAGGGCCGCAAACTGGAGCCGAGCGTCGCCGGAGAAAGTTTCGAGCTGAATCCGGCCGCGGAGGCCTTCGCCTTTTACCTCGCCCGAGAACGTTTCGAGGTCGAGGGCACCCTCCACGTCGCGCACGGTTATGGCGGAGGAGAAGGTCTCGAGCGTGACGCCGGCCCGAAGGCCCTCCACCGTAATCTCCGAGCTGAAGTCGTCGACGATAAGGGTGGCTGTGCGCGGCATCGTCACGGAGAAGTGGACGGCTGGCCGGTCCACGTCGCCAATGCTGAACAGCCCCAGGAACTTCTGGGTGTCCTCCACCTCCTCATAGTCCACCTCGACGGACAGATGCTCGTTGCCCTCGTCGAAACGAAGGCGGGTGGCGTCGACGAGGTCGCCCTCCTCGCCTTCGATGCGCGCCTCCACCTCGACGCGGTTCCGATCCCCAGCCGTCACGTTGATGCGACCGGTGAACGTGTCCAACTCCACGTGCCCGTTTCGGTCGAGGGAGAATGTGCGGGTGACCGTACGGCTCGTCTGAGCGGAGGCGGGTCCAGCGAGGACGCTCAGTCCGAGGCTCAGCAGGACTCCGAGGAGAAAGAGGCGGGTGCGCGGCATGGGACACAGCGGGAATCGGGAAAAATAGTGACCGGTGCTGTGGGAGTAGACAGGCATGCTCCCGAACCGGTTGCACCGATTGGCCGCTGCCCCGAGTGCTTTTGTTAAGTTCCTGCGTCCATATTTTTCACCAACCACGTCTGCCATGGCCCAGCGCCCCTACGTCCTCGCCGAAACCACCTGGAAGACCGTCCGCGACACGGACTATGAAGTGGCGGTTCTGCCCTGGGGATCTACGGAAGCGCACAACTACCACCTCCCCTACGCCACCGATACGCTGCAGTGCGACTACATCGCGGCCGAGTCGGCCCGCCGGGCGTGGGAGACTGGCACCCGGAGCCTCGTGCTGCCGACGGTTCCATTCGGAGTAAACACGGGGCACCTCGATCTCACGGGCGTCATCAATATGCACCCGAGCACGCAGATCGCCGTTCTGCACGACGTCGTCTCGTCGCTAACGCGGCAGGGCCTCCACAAAATCGTGGTGCTGAACGGGCATGGGGGCAACGACTTTGCCCCGCTCATCCGAGAGGTACAGAACGACATCGACGACGCGTTTCTCTGTGCAGTCCGATGGTTCGAGATCGGAAATCAGTTGGAATACTTCACCGAGCCGGGGGACCACGCGGGGGAGATGGAGACGAGCGTGATGCTCCACGTGGCCCCCGATCTCGTGCGGTCGCTCGCGGAGGCAGGAGAGGGACGGGCCCGCACCTTTCGGATCGAGGCGCTGCGTGAGGACTGGGCCTGGGCCGAGCGGGAGTGGCCCCGCGTGACCGACGACACCGGAGTCGGGGATCCGCGCGATGCGAGCGCCGCGAAGGGCGAAGCGTACCTGGATCAGGTGACGACGGCCATTGCCGATTTGCTCCGCGACCTGGCCGCCACCGACCGGGATGACCTCTACACCGCCCTCAACGACTAGGCTCTGTCTGAGAAATGGGTTCGATGACGAGAGCGAGCAGCTGCCGGCCGACGGAAGCCGCTCGCAGGCCGAAAACATGATTTTCAGACAGTGCCTAGTCCGCTACCCTTCCCGCGTCTCCACCGTCCCGATCGTGTAGCCCTCGATCTCGCTCGCGCGGAACCGGAAGACCGATCCCCCGAGGTGAATCGCCTCGGCCCCCGTCATGACCTCCTGCACGGACACGTGGACGTACGTCCCGTCGTCGGGCGCCCCCACTTCGTCGAGCATGGCGGAGATCAGGTCGCCCATTGCCTGCACGGCGTCGTCTTCGCCGTCGGACTGTTCCTGGGCCATTTCCACCATGCGGGCCGTGTCGGCCTCGAAGGTGTCCCGCCCCACAATGTGTCCCGTCACCATGTTGCCACTCACCACCAGGGTGACCGGACAGGCGGCCTGCTCCTCGTTTGCCTTTCTGCTCAGTGCTTCGATGCCTGGATCGCTGCTCATCAAATCGTCGCGTGGTTTCTCTGAAAAATTCGGGCGTGCGGCGACTGCCATGGGCAATCGCGCAATGTATCCCCCAACCTACGGCGGAACCAGGGACAGCGGCAACATCCAACAGACAATCTCACGTTGAATATTTTCCGTCTACCCAGGGAGGGTTCACGCACGTTGGTTGATCAGTTTTGCTTCTTGACGTTGCCGGGGGCAGTGATTATCGTTCGTATTCCCGTAGTTGATCGGGGGGCAGATGGGACGGTCAACGGCGTCCGACGAACTCCACTGAGTCGCTCCTCAAGGCAGGGTTGTGAGCCCTGACGTTTCGTCCCTCGACTGTGCCGCTCCAATTAGAATTGCTGATCTGCGCGGAGGGACATTTAATAACCCCGTTTCTGATAATAACCCCGTTTCTGAATCGAAATGTCAGCGTGCATTGGAGGCTCAATACACCAGACGGGGGGCAGGCCCAGCCTTCAACCGGCGAACGTTCAATCCCGACAGTGGTTGGGAGAGGATGTTGAACGTCGGAAGCTGCCGAGGTAACCTTCGTCTCGGAGAAGGGAGATGCCCTCAAATCTGGTGACATCTTCCGTATTCCCCGGCGAGCCCCCTCTGCTCGCGAGACCGGCCCTGGTTTGTGATGGATTCATCCGCCGAACGCGCCTGGAATGAGTGTCTCGACATCATTCGGGACAACGTTAGCCAGCAGAGCTTCAAGACCTGGTTTGAGCCGCTGGAGGCCCAGTCGCTTGAGGAGGAGGATGACCTGCGCAAGCTCACGATTCAGCTCCCGAGCCGCTTCTACTACGAGTGGCTCGAAGAGCACTACTTCTCGCTGCTCCGAAAAACAGTGACGCGAGTGCTTGGGCCCAAGGGGCGGCTGTTCTACGACGTGGTCATCGAGCAGGAGGACCCGAACGATCCGGACCAAGGCGCCTCGATGGAGCTTCCCGCTCGCCCTTCCACCGAGGAGTCGTCGCCGGACGCGCCCGATCGCGAAACCGAATCCGCTCCCGACTCGTCGCAGCCCCCCTCGCCGCCTCCGGACTCGGGCACGTCTTCCTCGCCCGAGGATTCGCCCGCCCAGGAAGAGCCCGCGCCCGGCAGTGATCGGCCCGCACCCGCCGGGGGAGCGCCTCAGGACGAGCCGCCAGTGCAGAATCCCTTCGCCATTCCGGGCCTCAAGGACACCGAGGTTGACAGCCAGCTCAACGACAGCTACACCTTCGAGCGCTTCATCGAGGGCGAGTGCAATCGCCTGGCGCGCAGCGCGGCCGGGTCCATCGCTCAAGAGCCGGGGGGAACGAATTTCAATCCGTTCCTCGTGTACGGCGGCGTGGGGCTCGGAAAGACCCACCTAATTCAGGCCATCGGCAACCATGTTACGGCCAACTGGGCCTCCAAAACCGTCCTCTACGTCTCCAGCGAGCGGTTTACCACCGAGTTTGTGCAGTCGATCCAGGAGAACCGGATCAGCGAGTTCTCGACGTTTTACCGGCAGGTCGACTTGCTCATCGTCGACGACGTGCAGTTTTTCAGCGGCAAGGAGAAGACCCAGGAAGAGTTCTTCCACATTTTCAACGCGTTGCGCCAGGCGGGCAGCCAAATCGTGCTCTCGGCGGACCGGCCGCCGCGCGCCATCGACGGCATCGAGAAGCGCCTGCTCTCCCGCTTTCAATGGGGCCTCTCCGCCGACCTCAAACCGCCCGGCCTGGACACCCGAATCGCCATCCTCGAGCGCAAGGCCGAGGACGAGGGCATTGAGCTTGAGGACGAAGTGATCGAGTTTATTGCCCAGAGCATCGAGAGCAACATCCGCGAGCTAGAAGGGGCACTGATTCGGCTCCTCGCCTACGCCACCCTCCACCAGCGCGACATTGACCTCACTCTCACCAAGGAAGTCCTGCGCGATCTTGTCCGGGAGCAGGAGACCTCCCTCACGATCGAAGACATCCAGCGCATCGTGTGCGAGCATCTAGACATCTCCGAAGACCAGATCCGCGGCAAGACTCGAAAGCGCGCAGTCGTGCGCGCCCGGCAGATTGCGATGTACTTCGCCAAGAAGCACACGGAGCACTCCCTGAAGGACATCGGACTTCACTTCGGGGGTCGCGACCACTCCACCGTGATCCACGCCAAGAACACGGTCACCAATCGGATGGACGACGACGATCAGTTCCGGGACACGGTGGAAGAGATTGGCCGAAAAATTGAGCACCACGGCCAATAGGTCAGGATTCTTGCGTGTTGAGTTCTGGTCGGGTCTTCGGGGTTTCTCCTCTGATTTCCGACTCCACCCTGAATGCGTGGGCGAAAGGGCGCATTGAATTTCTGTCCTCGTGGAATCGCGCCGTACCGGCGGTCCCCGTCCCTTCCTCCACGCTCCCACGCCCTCTTCTCCCGTGCACGCTGAGCTCGATCTCCGAATTAGGGAAAGCGAAGCTCTATACGCTCAGTCTGAATTTTAACCATGCGGGCGCCCCGAATCTTCCGCCGCCCCCCGCCGTACAGGTTGCGTATGAGTCCGTGTGTCCGTTTATTTGGACATGGAGCACACTGATTTTCGACTGTTCCTTTCCGCAACGCGCCTACTGCCATGAAATTCACCGCCTCAAGCGCCGACCTTCTCGAGGCGCTCAATACCGTCAAAGGCGCCGTTCCGTCGAAGAGTACGATGCCCATCCTGGAGTGTATTCTCTTCGAGCGCGACGGGGACAAGCTGCGCCTGAGCGCCACGGACCTCGAAATTTCGATCATTCAAACGGTGCCGGTCCAGTTCGAGACGAACGGGACCCCCGAGCGCACCCCGATTGCCGTCCCGGCTCAGCGCTTGATCGACACCCTGCGCGCACTGCCGGACCTGCCGATCAAGTTCTCGGCGGACGACGACTTCGAGATTCGAATGGAAACCGACCAGGGCCACTACAAGATGGTGGGCCACGACGGGTCGGACTATCCCGAGCTGCCGGAGCTGGAGGAGGCGCAGGAAATTAACGTCGAGGGCGGCCTGCTGGGGCGCACAATCGCCAAGACGGCCTTTGCTGTGAGCCAGGACGCCCTGCGCCCCGCCATGATGGGCGTGTACTTTCAGGTCGGCCAGGACGAGACCTCCGTGGTGGCCACGGACGGGCACCGACTCGTGAAGCTTACCCTTCCGGGACTCCAGGCGCACACCGAGGTCGACTTTATCGTTCCGGAGAAGGCCACGAAGCTCGCGGGCCGGATCGTGGAGGACGACGAGATCTGCACCATCCGGGTGGACGAGAGCCACGTGAGCTTCGAGTTTGGCAACTCTCGCGTGCTCGCGCGCCTCATCGACGAAACGTACCCGAACTACCAGTCCGTCATTCCGGACGGGAACGACCGCCACCTCGTCGTCAACCGCGAGGACATGCTCAATGCCGTCAAGCGCGTGGGTCTCTACTCCTCCAGCATGACGAATCAGATTCGGCTCGACGTTACGGCCGACACCGTCACCATCTCGGCGGAAGACGTGGAGCGCTCCAGCGAAGCCGAGGAGACCATCCACTGCGACTACGATAGCGAGGCGATGGAGATCGGCTTCAACTCGGAGTACCTCACCGAGGTGCTCAGCAACGTCGACTGCGACGAGGTGGTCTTCGAGCTGAGCTCGCCGAATCGGGCGGGCATCGTCCTGCCTCAGGAGGGGGCGGACGAGGCGCCGGAGGAGGACATTCTCATGCTCATCATGCCGGTGATGCTCAACACCTACGCGTAATCATTCCGGTGAGCCCCGACTTGAGTCTCTCCGCGGACCGGGGGCCAGCGTTTTGTGCTGGTCCCCGTTTTTTATTTGCAGAGGCGTAGCGTCGGCAACCCGACGCTCCCTACTCGCTTCCCATGCCGTACTCCTGCTGGAGGGTCTTCAGAATCTCGTATGCCTCTTGCGTCCGTCGTCCCTCTTTCTTGACAACAGCCTTGAAGTGACGTCGGGCAGCGTCGATCTCCTCCTGCGCGAGGGCAATCTTTCCGAGATAGAAGTGCGCTTCCAGGGCCAGGAAAGAGCCCGGCTCTACTTGCTCCAGCACCCGATCGAGTTGCTTCTCGGCCCGGGCGAGCGCGTCGCTGTCGTAGCGAGGAAAGAGACTCAACGTGGAGACGCGGGCATTCCGAAGGGCGGAGAGAGCCTCCAGGTACCGGTCGTCGACCGATAGCGTATCGGTCTCCGGTACCGGACTGCGCATGTCGGTAGTGGCGTAGTTTTCCACAACCTGATCGCTGACCTCTACGGCGGCGAGACGGTCGAGGGTTGACTGTGTGGCACGACTCACGCCGTACAGCCCCCCATACGCCACCACCAAAACCACGGCTACCACGGCTCCTCTCCGCACGAGTTGCGGCAGATTCAGGAAGACCTCGAGCAATGACGGGGCTGAATCCTGGGCGTCGCTCGACGCCGACTCTGGATCTTCGGCACGCGCCGATTCTGCTTCGTCTTCAAGCTCGAGGTCGTGCCCCGTGAGCGTCTCAAAGTGCGACACTGGATCGATGGCCGCCTCAGCCTCTTTCAACCGACGACGCGCCGCCTCCACCTTACGGCGGAGCGCCTCTTCCTCCTCGATGCGCACCTCGAGCTCCGAGAAGGCAGATTGCAGCCGGTCCGGCATGTCTCGCAAGCCTTCGGGATGAAGGTGCTGGACCACGACATAGGTGGCGAGGAGGGCATCGGCAGGGAGATCCGCCCTCTTACTCGCCGAAAGGTCTTCGATGGAACGGACATCTTGGAGCAGAGACGCCCACTCCGGGTTCGACTCAACGTACGCTTCGATCTCGCGTTGCTTCTCCTCGGGGAGATGTGGGTAGGAAAGGATTTGCTCTTCGATGTCGGTCATGAGCGGCAAACCATACGACTATGTGTGAAACGAGATCTGCCAGTGCTCGCCCCGGCTTCTCGAAGAGGAACAAGAACGAACTTTATGGTCTCGAAAAGAACGTCGCCGGCACTGGTCGGAAGCCAATCCAGCACCGCTCGGACCCGTCCCCTCTGAGGGATCAGGAAGGAGGCGGGCAGATGTGAAGTTGTTAGGGAAGACACATCGAAACTACGTGTATAACGTTCTAAACGAAAATTTAAAACCTCTTTCCTAAACGGCTGGCTGATCCACGTATTCCTGGAGGCGATCGTCTGCGCGCAGGTGCTTCATCGCCTTATGCTTGTACGTTCGCACGGTCGCCACTGGCTTGCCCACAGCCTCGCTAATTTCCTCGAATCCCCGGTCCTCAAGGAAGTAGAGCCGCGCTGGCTCCTGCAGGTATCTGGGGAGCTGCTCGATGGCCTCCGCGAATGCCTCGCGTACAAATCCTATCTCCGCCACGAGATGCTCGTGATCTGCCGTGAGCGTAGGACCTTCTTCCGCCTCGATCGGCTCGGAGAACTGATTGCGTCGGGCGTAATTGAGCAGTGTGTTTTTGCAGACCACACTCACCCAGCTGGCGTAGCGGCCCGGATTCCGAACGCTCTCGCGGTTGTTCTGGACCTTGCGGTAGGCCGTCGTAATGAGCTCGTCGGCGTCGGAGGGATTGTTGAAGGTGCCCTGCGTTGACTTGGATAGGAAATACCGGCAGACGTAGCAGTACGTCCACAGGTCCACGAGGCGCTTGGCCTTCGGAGCGTTCTCCTCCATCCACCGCCGAAAGGTGTCGTTCGCGGCGTCGGTGTCATCGACCGAAAACGGAAGACGATCGATGACAGTCCGAAGTTCGGAGGACGGCGTCGGCATGCGCTGGTGGGGTGAACTGAGAAAAACTCAGACGGCGAGACGCTTTTGATGTCTCGAATGCATGGAAATGATAAGGTCCGGCGGTTTGGGGATCAATGTTGTCTTTTTACTTGATCTATAACCTTTCTATTATATTGGGTTGAGAGGTGAAATCATAAGGGAATTATTTGTCCCTATCTTCAGTTTCGGATTACACTCACGACGCTTGCAGTAGGGGAGCGCTTCGCCCGCCAAGTGCACTCTCCACAATTTCCGTTTGCACGTCCCAGGGCGTCCTCGTTTCTTCTTTGTGTGCTGTACCCACGTTCGTCTGTTCCTCCGCTCGATGACGTTCTTCCTTCGCTCCTCCAGAAACTACTTTCGACCCAGAAGGCTATGGGAGGCCGTTCCGCCGGCATTCGTGGTGCTTGGCATCGGTCTTCTCTGGGGGCTCGTGGCGGGAGCCCCCCGGAACGCCTCGGCACAGAATCCGCTCGACTCCCTCCGGACCGCCGTCACGCTGTTCGGAGCGGCTGGGAGCGGCGAGGCCCTTCCCTTCTGGCTGAGAGCCAACCAGTACGGCACAATCGATCCGACGTCCGCCAATGCCGGCCTCTTGCTCAGCGTCCATCGCTCCTTTTCGGAAAAATCGGGGCTCGACTACGCCTTTGGGGCCGAAGTCCTCGGGCGTGCTTCCCATCACGCCACCGCTACGTTCCACGAACTGTACGGACGGCTGCGGTACTGGCGGCTCCAGCTTACGGCGGGACGCCGGGAGCAGATGATTGGACGGGTGGACACCAGCCTCTCCCTCGGCAGCGTCACTTGGAGCAAAAATGCCTCGCCGCTGCCCAAGATCAGCCTCTCGTCCGACGGCTACGTGCCGGTTCCCGGCACGGGCAATAGACTGGCCCTCAAGGGCTACCTGGCCCATGGCTGGTTCGAGCACGACCGCTTTGTTCGGGATGCGCTTCTCCACGAAAAGTACCTGTACTTCCGTGTTCTCCCGCCCGACTTCCCCGTCACCGCCCACGCAGGCATTACCCACCACGCAGTGTGGGGGGGGACGAGTCCGCGCAGTGGGCCGCAGGTCGTTTCGCTTTGGCAGTGGGCTGAGGTCGCGTTCGGCCTGGGCGTCTTGAGCAGAAGTGAACGTGAAACAGTGAGGCCGCGGCGCCAGGCCAACCACATCGCGTCGTACGACTTTAGCGTCGATGTGGACCTTGGCGGGGCGGAGGCCTTGGTGTACCGGCAATTTTACCACGAGGACATCGCCAGCTTCCGGTTTCGCAACGTGTGGGACGGGCTCTGGGGCGTGCGCCTCCAGCGCGACGATTCGTCGTCCCTCGTAAACTCCGTGTTGTGGGAGCACCTCCGGATGACGCGGCACAACGCGATGTTCAGCCGCGGCCAGGAGCGAGGGGCCGACTCATACTACAACCACTCCCGCTACGTCGGGGGCTGGACCTATCAGGGCCGCACGCTGGGAATTCCGCTCCTTACGCCCACATCTAGAACGCCGGGCCTTCCGGATGATCTACCGGGCATTGGCAACAACATCGTCGTGGCCCACCACGTCGGCGTCGAGGGTCACCTCGGGGCAGGGCTCTCCTATCGGGCACTGGGCACCTACAGCCGTAACTACGGTGCGAAGAGTCTCTGCCAAACACCGGCGTGCTATGATCGAACTCGCGATGCCCGCACGGATCGCCGGGATCAATGGTCGTTTCGACTTGCGGTGCGCGGGCCGCTCTCGGAGCGATACAACCTGTGGTTCCGCACCGCCGCCGCGCTCGACACGGGCGAATTCTACGACGACCGGGTGGGGCTCTCGTTCGATCTCACGTGGCGCGGATTGCTCGGACGCTGAGTGGTGGGCCCATTGCCTTCGTTGAGGCACGGTGCGCTCCGGCTCCTCACGTCGCTTCAAGCTCGTAGCGTTTGCGGAACCAGTCGACCGTGCGGGCCAAGCCGTCCTCAATGGACACCTGCGGGGCCCAGCCGAGGACTCTTTCCGCGTTCTCGTACCCGAGCACGCTGCGCTGCTGCTCTCCCGGCTTAGCCGGCCCGTGGGTCTCCTCCACGTCGGCGCCCGTCTCCGCGCGGATCATCCGAAACAGCTCGTTGACGCTCGTCTCCCGACCGGTGCCCACGTTGAACACGCCACTTCCGTCGTACTCCAGCGCCGCGAGGTTGGCCTGCACCACGTCGCCGACGTACACGTAGTCGCGGGTCTGCTCGCCGGGACCGTTGATGACCGGCTGCCCATCGCCGAGCATCTCCTTCGTGAAAATGGCCACGACGCCGGCCTCCCCATGTGGATTTTGGCGCGGGCCGTAGATGTTGGCGTAGCGCAGCGAGACCGCGTCGAGGTCGTACTGCGTCTGGTAGTAGTGAAGATACTTTTCGGAGGCCAGCTTGGCGACGCCGTACGGCGAGACGGGCTGGAGCGAGTGGTCCTCGTCCTGGGGCGTGTACTCGGGCTCGCCGTAGATGGCCCCACCGGTGGACGCAAAAATCACCTTCTGTAGGCCGTGGTCGAGTCCCGTCTCCATCAGGTTGATGAGGCCCCGAATGTTGACGTCGGCGTCGAAACTCGGGTCCTCCACCGATTTTCGCACGTTCATCTGTGCGGCGTGGTGGACGAGGCAATCGTACTGGTGCTCGGCCAAGAGAGCAGCGGCCCCGGCGGAGCGGATGTCGCGCTCGAAGAGGGGCGCGGCCTCAGGCACCTTCCAGCGACGGCCTGTGGAGAGGTCGTCCAGAACGTGTACCTCATGGCCCTCGTCGAGAAGTGCGTCGGCGACGTGGGAGCCGATAAACCCGGCACCGCCGGTCACGAGAATAGTCATAGGGATCGGGGGTAAGTGGACATGATCGGAGGGTTCAAGAAAGTGGGCTCCTCGAATTCACCGCCGAGAGTGCCGTTCCATAGTGACCGCACACGCAGGAGCGTGCCCCCCCTCGTCGTTCATCCGCGGTAGCCAATCCTGGAGACAATTGCAGGATGCTGTTACATGAAGGGAAAACGTTGCGGCCTCGCAATAAACGAACGCGCTTTCCTTTCTTCCTCAGCCACATGTTTCGTCGCGCGTCCTTCTGGATCGTTCTATTCGTGCTCGGAACCGCACTTCCAGCTTCTGCCCAGTCCGCCTGGACGACGCCGCCCAGGCACGCCGATCAGATCTCCATGGAGTGGCTCAAGCCCTTGTTCAACGACGGAGACGGGGTGTCTGTCCTCACGTCGTCGCTCGTCATCTCGGCCCAGGCCACGCTCACTGATCGCCTGATGTTTGTAGGCGAGTTGCCAGTGGCTTATGCCCGCCTCAATTCTCTGCCCCAGTTCCGGGACGCAGAAACGACTTCGATCAGCGTGGGCAATCCGTACGTCGGCCTCGAAGTGCGAAGCTCCGATGCGCCGCTTTGCTTGGAGGTGGGGGTTCGTCCTCCCACGACCGATAATCCGGGATTCTGGCCCTCCGCAATCGGTTCGCTAACAGATCTGAACCGACTCGGGGCTTACACTGTCAACCAGGTTCCCGTTCAACTCGTCGGAAATTACCACTACGATCCCGCATCGTCGGCCGTCTCGGCTCGGCTACGGATCGGTCCGGAGACTTTTTTCCCCTCAACGATGATCCTGACGTACGGCGCACAGGGCTGGTACGCCGGCGGACAGCTCAGGGCAGGAGTGGGACTGACGGGGCGGTGGGCCGTCACGGAGCGGAACGCGGGATTTGGAGAAAGCTCGCTTCACCATGTCACGAC
>CAZBIB010000031.1:0-7738 GCA_964491575.1 uncultured Salinivenus sp.
CCATCGGCGAGGTGACCGACATCAAGCTGCGCGTCGACCTCGAAAACGAGACGTTCCAGATCCCCGTCCAGTACGCCATCAATCTCGATCCGGTGACGGATACGACAGGGGCACCGCTCAATCTGGACAATCCAAAGCTGCTGCGCGAACAGATCGAGAACGGATTGCGGGCCCAGCTCCAGCTCGAAAGCGTCGTGACCGGCAAGCTATACGTGGAGCTCACGTATCTGCCCGACCCAGATCCCGCCGTTGCGACGATGACGGGCCGCCCCTCCCGCCTCGAAATTCCGACCGCGCTTTCCCCCCTGGCCCAGCTCGGCGAGGGCGCGTCCAGCCTCATGACGAACCTGCGCCAGTTCGACATCACCCAGATCAACGAGAACCTTGTTACGTTCCTCGTCAATGCGAATGAAAAGCTGGATCAACTCGACGCTAAGGAGATGAACCGCTCGATCCTCTCCACGATCGAGTCGGTGCAGGCGGTCGTGGAGTCGGAAGACGTGCGCACCGCGCTGCGGGACCTCCCGAAGGCAACGAAGCAGCTCCGCGCGACGATCAGCGACGCGCAGCAGCTCGTTCGGCGACTCGACAAAGGCGTGGACCCCACGGCCGAAGAGCTCAAGAAGACCGCGAAGGAGCTTCGCGCCACCCTTCAGCGCATGCGCGGCACGATGAAAGACGTCAACAACACCCTCTCCACGGACTCCGGCATCGGGTATCAGATGCAGGAGGCTCTCTCCAATCTGTCGGAGGCCACGAAGGCCCTCCGCGTGCTCATCCAGTCGCTGGAGCGAAACCCCAGCATGTTCATCCGAGGCCGGGAAGAACCCCCTCCGAATCAGCAGTAGTTGCATGTCCTACCTCTCTCTCCTCCCTCTTCGCCTCCGCCAGTTCGGGCTCTGCGCCGTTTCCGTCGGCCTCGTCGGCCTTTCGGTCGTTGGCTGCGTGCGCCTGCTGGAGCCGCGCAAGGGCGACGCCACGTACTACCTCCTCGATGACACCCAGAACTTGGCCCCCCAGCCCTCGGACACGACTGGCCTCGCGGTGGGACTGCGCGCACCACGCCTGGCCTCGTACCTCACCGCCACGCGCATCGTGACGCGACGCGGCCCCCATCAGATTCGCTTCTCGGAGTTCCATCGCTGGGGCGAAGACCTGGAGCGCGGTATTAGTCGGACCGTCGCCCTCGCCTTGGCGGAGCAAGACGGCATTCAGCCGGTCGAGATCGTCCCCTGGCCGAGAGGCGCCACGTTCGACTACATCGTCCAACTGCACGTCCTCAGCTTCGAAGGGATCGGGCCGCCCCCCGACCCGGAGGCTGAGGACGCCCCTTCCCCCGAGGGCCACTCGCAGATGGTCGTGCAGTGGACGATTCTCGATGCGGAGGACAACACCGTTCTGGCTCGCGGCCTCACCCGCCACCAGGAAGAGAACTGGCGCGTGGGCAACTACGAGGCCCTTGCCTCCAACCTGGGCAACGCCCTCACCGTGCTGGCAGAGGACATCGGGGCACGACTCAAAACCCTCGACCGCCCGTAGTCCGCCTTCGGTCGCGCCTCGTTTCGATGTCCCCGCCCCAGACGAATCGACGTGGGCCCCGCGAGGACTACGACTGTCGATTCGTCCAGTCGAGCCAGCCGGAGAGGCCAAAGTAGAAGGCCGGATAGAGGAAGGAGACCCAAAGGACCCAGTCGCCGCCCCACGCCGGCAGATCGGGAAAGGTGGGCAGCAGTGCCAGGAGCAGTCCCAGCCACGCGATGCCGCCCACCGTAACGACGGCCCGCCAGGGTTTGGGTGCCGCATTTGGATACACGAAGCGGACCGGAACCAGCGTCAGTACTGCGAGCAGTAGCACGACCCCCAGCGAGACGTAGGCCCCGACGGGTCCGTACTCCACCGTGACCAGCCCCACGTAGTAGGCCACCACGTTCCAGTACGACGGGAAGCCGAGGAAGAAGCCCTCTCGGCTCTGCTTCGCCGACGTGTTGGCGAACCCAAAGAGGCTGGCCACCATCACGAGCACTACCCATAGACCATCCGGATCGGGGAGCCAGTCCATCCGCCACACGAGCACAAGGGGGATGAACGTGAACGTCAGGTAGTCGACGATGATGTCGATGGTCCCTCCCAGAATGCGGGAGGCGTAGAGCTTCACGTCCCATCGCCGCGCCAGGGGTCCGTCGGCCGCGTCGATGAACACGGCCAGCGTGAGCCACCCAAATACCCACCTGGGATCGAGGTCGGGCTGCACGACCTCGGCCACCGCCAGAAACGCAAACGCCACGCCCGATGCCGTGAAGAGGTGAACCAAGTAGGCGCGCGCCTTGCGCCCCAACCGGATCTGCTCGGATCGGTCTTTCAAATTACTCAAATCGCTGGATGCCATGAACCTTGATCTGTGACCCCCTGACTGGAACGACCGCACAAACACGGGGGAGAATAACTGCTTGTTGGTTCTTTTACAAGTAACCTCTCCCAGGTGTCCATCTCGCAGCCGTTTTTTGTCAGGGTCCTCTCCTCAGGACCATGAAACGACAGTCAACGGCGACGCGGACGTATCTGCCGCATCATGCCTCGCCTTCAGATCCGAATGCCCGTCCAAAAAAGAAAACCGACGGCGATCGACCGCGGTCCGCCGTCATTTCCCCTTAAACACCAGCGTCAACGGCACGCCCTTGAAGCCGAAGGCCTCCCGAAGCTTCCCCTCCAGGTATCGCTCGTAGGAGGTGCGAATGCCCTCCGGGTGGTTGGCGAAAAAGACGAACACGGGGGGGGCCGTGCGCACCTGCGTGGCGTAGTTGATCTTGACGAACGCCCCGCTGCTGGTGGTGGGTGGATGTTTTTCTTTGAGGGCTGCCTGCACTACGTCGTTCAGTTCGCTCGTCTGCACCCGCTTCTCGCGCTCCTCAGCCACCTCCACGGCCGTATCGAGCAGTTCGTAGACCCGTTGCTTAGTGACTGCCGAGACGTACACGATGGGCACGTGGTCGAGCGTGCCGAGGTACTGCTGCAGGTACTCTGTGTACTGCTCCTTCAGGTCCTCCTCCGGAGCAAGATCCCACTTGTTGACGGCCACCACCATGCCTTTCTTGTGCTCGTTGATCTGCGAGAGCACGCTCAGGTCTTGCTTGTGCAACTCTTCGGTGGCGTCGAGGACGAGCACGCACACGTCCCCCGCTTTGATGGCCCGTTCGCTGCGGACGGTCGCGTAAAACTCGACGCCCTCCGTCTGCGAGCGCTTCCGCATCCCCGCCGTGTCTACGAGCATCAGGTCGCGATCCTCGTACTGCACGACCGACTGGACCGTGTCGCGCGTGGTGCCAGGGGTTTCGGTGACGATGGCACGGTCGAACCCGAGGGTGGCGTTGACGAGCGACGACTTGCCCACGTTGGGCTTGCCCACGAGCGAAATGCGGACACGATCGTCTGCCTCTTCCGTCTCCGTCCCGGGCAACTGATCCACAAGGGCCGCCATCATGTCGTCGATGCCCCGCTTGGTGGTGCTGCTCACGGGATAGACCTCGCCCAGGCCAAGCTGATAGAACTCGCTCGCGGCCCACTCGCGCTCCTGGTTGTCCGCCTTGTTGACGACCACCATCACGGGTGTCTCCGTCGGGCGGAGCACGTTCGCAATCTCCCGGTCCGTGTCCGTAATACCGGTCGTCACGTCCACCACGAACAGGATGACGTCGGCATCTTCGAGGGCGATCTCGGCCTGCTTGCGGATGGCCCGCTCGTAGGGGTCATCCGAGCGCGGGACGTAGCCGCCGGTGTCAACGAGGGGGACGGTGTGGCCCTTCCACTCGGCTTCGCCATAGACGCGGTCGCGCGTGACGCCGGGCTCATCATCGACGATGGCCTGGCGCGAGCCGGTGAGGCGGTTAAAAAGGGTGGACTTGCCGACGTTCGGCCGCCCAACAATCGCAACGAGCATGGGGAACGGGTAGAGGGGAAGGGGGAGGAGGGAAGGGGTGAGGGAAGCAGGCTTACGATTGGAGGGAGCGCATGAGGGATAGGAGCATTTTGCTTTCTGTGGTTGTCTTGCGGTGCAGGTCGTCGCGTGTGTCTTCCGTGATGTACGACAGGCGCTCCGCAATGATGATTTGCGTCTCCACTTCAAGCAGCGAACTGCGCGCCTGCTCCAGGTAGTACACGTACTGATCGCGCGAACTGTATCCCCAGCCCTCGGCAATATTCGATGGAATTGCCACCACAGCGCGGCGTAGTTGCGAGGTCGACTCGTACTGTTCCGCGCTCGGAAACCCGTCCGTCACCTCATAGACCCGCTCCACGAGCACAATTCCCCGCTGCCACACCTCCAAATCCCGATAGCTCTCAACAGAGCCCCGATCGGACATGATTGGATCGTCGTGTTGAAACAGACAGCCAGGCTCCTCTTCCCAATTCCCTCTTCCCCAGAACTAACGCCGTTCCTTCCAGTCCAGGTACAGCGCCCGGGCGCACATGAAGGCCGACTCGGCCGTCTGCGTCGTGAACCAGTAGTTGACTCCAGCCCCCACGGCGGCCCCGGCCAGCGGCACCGTCTGCCCCAGCTTGCGCTCCAGGAGCGTCTTCGCAATCTCGCGCGGCACGTGGCGGTTCTGGTCTCGAAAGGTGCCGGACACGCGCCCGGCGTAGTCGAGGTCGTCCGCGAACGCTGCCGCAGCCACGCTCACCTCGCGCAGCGCCTCGTTGCGAGCCTCGCGCCCCCCGGACGCGGCCACGTTGAAGATGGAAAGCACGAGCGGGCGAAACATGGGGCCCTCCAGCGAGAAGCCGTAGCAGGCCGCAATCTGCTGGATCAGGCGCAGGTTGATCGTGAAGAGGAGCGGGATGTCGGCGGCGACGAAGACCGTGCCCGCGAGTCCCGTGCCGCCTCCGCCCAGCGCCGCGAGGATGGTGTTTTGCCGAAAGCGACTGCGGGCCAGCTCGTCGAGGTCGGTGATGGGACGGTTGCGGAGGTCCTGCACCGAGTCGGCGGGCAGGCCTCGCTCCTCGGCCGCCGCCAGGATGTCGTCCGCCTCATGGGTCCACTCCGAGGCGTCGCTGATGGTGGAGAGAAACCGCTCGATGCGCTCAGTGACCTGATCCATCTGCTCGGGCGACACGACCTGATCCACGGCCCAGTCCACCGGTCGCATGGCCCAGTCCATGGCCTGGGACGCCATGGAGGCATCGGCGTGCTGCCAGTCCTCAATTTCGCGTCGAACAGCTTTTTCCTCGTCGGTCAGTCGCATGGTGTTGGGAGAGGCGCGGGAAAGGGAATCGACCGGGGGTCTAACGCGAGGCGCGAGCGAAAGATGCAGAGCGAAGGCTCAGGTCGGCGCTCTGCGGGAGACGCGGGTGGCAGGAGGATTGTTACGGACACAGCAGATGTGCTATCCTCCAGTTCCCCCATTCTCCCGCTCCCCCACGCCCCCAGCCTCCACCACCGACGCATCCCACTCCATCGCCCATCCTACGAGCGCGGCGAAGGCCAGCACCAGCGGAATCGGCGTGATGATCCACAGGATCGGCGCAAAGCCGCCCAGAAAGTCTGGCCCCAACGCCAGGACCGCCGGCCCGATGGCCGTCCCGCCGATGAACACCGTATTCGCCAGGCCGCGGATGGTCCCGTGGTGCGCCCGGCCAAAGTAGTAGGCGTACGCGCTGCCGAGGAGCGCCCCCTGCATGCCCTGTGCCACCCCGAAGACCCCGCCGTAGACCCACACCTCGACGGCCGTGTCGACCGTCGGCAACAACCCCATCATGACCCCGAAGAGGCCCAGCTGTCCACCGAGGAGGAGACGCGGCGGGTAGCGGTCCACGAGCCAGCCGGTGCCCACGTTGAGAAGGCCGGTCACGACACCGAGCGGCACGAAGAACTGGGCGGCCAAGCCGCGCGCCACACCCACTTCCTCCAAAATCGAGAAGTGGTGGAAGAGGAGCCCGGTTCCGAAGCCCGCTGTGCACACGCCCGCCACCGTAAAGAGCCAGAACGTCCACGTCCGGTACGCCATCTCGGGGCGGACGCCTCGCACCGTCGCGCCGCCCGATGCAGCATCGTCCATAGTGTCGTCGGGGGCCGTTTCGCTGTCGGCGGCCGCCTCCGCCTCGTCGGGCGAGAGGCCGTAACGCTCCGGAGCATCGCGGTACAGGAGAGCGCCGAGGGGCAGCATCGTCACGGCCAGGATGACCCCCATGATCAGGTACGTCGTCTGCCAGCCGTAGGTCTGGAGCCCCATCTCCATGAGCGGCGGAAAGAGCGCCGTGGCCCCGGCCATGCCGAGGCCCAGCACCCCCACGGCCAGCCCGCGCTGCCGCTCAAACCACAGGTTCACGGCGTGGTTGTTGGCGAGGCCGAGCGCCCCCTGCCCGAATCCGCGCAGGCATAAAAAGCCCACGAACACGCCGATCCACCCCCGCACCCGACTCATCCCGGCACAACTTACCGCCAGCAGACCGATCAAGACGACGGCCACCCGGCGCGGCCCGTAGCGGTCCAGGAGCCGTCCCACGAGCGGCAGGCCGAGCGACCCGAGCACCGTCGCCACGGTATAGAGCCACGAGACGACCGACCGCGACAGTCCGAGGTCCTCGATAAATGCATCGATGAAGAGCGAGATGCCCGCCGTCTGCCCCGGCAGAGTCGCCGCCATCCCGAGCGTCGAGATGCCGAGCACCACCCATCCGTAGTACACCGGACTCCGTTCCACGAGCGTGGACGAAACGACGGAGTCCCCCGAGGACGCCATAAACTCAGATTCTACCAGTCCTACAGCGAAATGCCGCCCTCCCGCGCTCCCTCTCCCCCATTCTCCCCCTCACCCTTCCACCCCTCAAAGAAGCCAGAGTCCGAGCCCGCCCACAGCGAAGCAGTAGTACGCGAAATACTGCAGATTTCCCTGCCGCACCACGTCGAGCACCACGTAGATGGCCACGATGCCGGAGCCGTACGCCGCCGCAGTGCCCACAAATAGGGGCAGCCCCGACGTCCCAAGCCCCTGCTCCGCGAGCTCCAGGCTCTTGAGAACGGTGCCTCCGAGCACCACCGGCAGCAGCATCAGAAATGAGAAGTTGGCCGCCCGTTCCGGGCGCACGTTCTGGTAGAGCGCCGTGCAGATCGTGGCCCCCGACCGCGAGATGCCCGGAATCAGGGCAAACGACTGGGCGACCCCCACGACGAATGCCTTGAGCCCGCTCAGCGCCCCCTCCGGCTGCGGCCGGATCATCGTGAGCAGCAGGAGTATGCCCGTCACCAGTAGCATGGCACTCGTGAGGCGCGGACTGCTGAACGCCTGCTCCATGAGCCCCCGAAAGAGCACATACGCCACCCCGGTGGGCACGAGGGTGATGAGAATGAAAACCCCGAGGCGAAAGGTGTCGTTCTCGGCGTAGCGCGTGGGGACAGTGCTCGGTGCCCGCAGCCCGGCCCACGCCTCCCCCAGAAGCTCGGCCACGTCGTTCCAGTACACGGTGAGAATGCTGAGCACCGTGCCGAAATGGACAAACACCTCAAACGTCACGTCGGCCTGATCGGCGCCGGGCCCCAGCAGGTGCTGTCCCAGCACGAGGTGGCCGGAGGAGGAGACGGGAATGAACTCGGTGAGGCCCTGAATGAGGCCGAGGAGCAAGGCTTCCCACCAGGTCATCCTGGGGAGGGGGTTGAGAGATAGGGAGGATGGAGGCAGCGCTTCGCCAATCTACAAAGCACTCGTGCTCAGGCCCAAGCCCTAGACTTGAAGCTAAGGTGAGGTTG
>CAZBIB010000031.1:7838-19996 GCA_964491575.1 uncultured Salinivenus sp.
CTGTTTTCCGAGGAAGCGTCCGTGCGGCTGGCGTACGTGTTCGGCTCGCAGGTCGAGGGAAAGACGGGTCCGCTCAGCGACCTCGACGTTGCCGTGCTCGTGACGAACGCGTGTCTGAACGATCCGACGGCCTGCCGGGCGCGCCTGGCCCACGAGGTCCGCTCCCGCGTGAACATCGACGAGGTCGACCTCGTGCTCCTTAACCGAGCGCCCATTGAGCTGGCCTACCACGTCATCGCGGACGGGGAGCGGGTCTACGAGACGGCTCGGGCCACCCGAGTTGAGTACGAAGCCTACGTGCTGGAGCGGTACGGCGACTTTCTGCCCGTCCTCCGGGCACAACGTGAACAGATTCTTTCCGAGCCCACTGATGACGGAGTTCAACGGTATCGAGCGGCGCTTAGACGAACTGAACGAACGCTTGCAGCGCTTACGCCCACTTCAGGAAAAGACGAGGAGTGATTTCGAGGAGGATCCGTACCTCCGGGACATCGCTGAGCGAAACCTCGAAGTCGCCGCGCAGTGCTGCATCGATATTTGCAGCCGCATCATCGGGCTTGAAGACGGACCGAAGCCTCAGGATTACTACGAGGCGATCCGTCGGCAGGGCAGTCTTGGAGTGCTCCCTCCAGAGTTTGCCGAACGACTGGCGCCGCTGGCCGGATTTCGGAACGTGCTCGCCCACCAGTATCTCAGCGTGAACTGGGATGAGGTGTATTCCCATCTCCACCAACTCGACGACCTGGACCGGTTCGCCCAACACGTTCGCCGGTGGCTGCGAGAACAGGATTAACCTTCTCCAATGGGGATCGGGAGCAGGCCTACACTCAGCACCCAACACTCCAACACTCCAACACCCCAACACCCAGACGCACCATGGAGCTCCTCCTCTTCAGCGACGTGCACGGCGACCTCAACGCCTGCCGCGAGCTCGTGGCCCGTGCCGCGGACGCAGACGTGGTCGTCGGCGCCGGCGACTTCTGCGTGGCCCGTCGCAACCTCGCAGCACCCATCGACGTGCTCTCCGCCATCGACACGCCGACGGTCCTGGTGCCAGGCAACGCAGAGACCGAGGATGAGATTGCCGAGCAACTGTCGGCCGTCGACTGGTCCGAAGCGCACGTGCTGCACGGAGACGGCGTGACGATCGAGGAAATGCCCTTCTACGGCCTCGGCGGAGGCATTCCGGTGACGCCGTTCGGTCCCTGGAGCTACGACTTTACCGAAGAGGCCGCTCGCGACCTCCTGGCCGACTGCCCGGAGGAAGCCGTGCTCGTGTCCCACTCGCCGCCCAAACACGCGGTCGACCGCGACTCGAAGGGCAAACACCTCGGCAGCACCGCGATCCGCGCGGCCATCGAAGAAAAGACACCCGTGCTCACTGTCTGTGGCCACATCCACGGCAGCGCGGGCGAGACGGCCGAGATCGAGTCGACGCCCGTCGTCAACGCCGGGCCCGACGGACTCCTCTGGAAGGTGCCGGTCTCGGATGCTGCTTGATTGAATGCCCACGCAACCTGCGTTGTATTTGCCGTCCGCACGTCCTACGTTCGTAGTGAAGCTAGGGGTGTTCGGCGCCACGCGGCGGCCGGGCTGAGAGAGACCCTCCGAACCTGATCCGGTTCATGCCGGCGCAGGAAAGCACCGCTCCCTCTTGTCGTCTCGTGGGCGCCCACGTCTCTGGCTTCGCACTCGCCCTCCGATTCTCAAATCTAGCGAAGCCCCATGCCCATGGACCTGACTGCCCCCCTCGACACCCGCGCCTTCTCGGTGCCCCCCTTCGCGGAGGCCTGCCTCGACCATGCCGACGACACGTGGGAGGAGGCCTTCGACCATCCCTTCGTGCACGCCCTCGCCGAGGGCACCTTGGAGACGAACACCTTCAAGTTCTACCAGATGCAGGACGCCCGTTATCTGGAGGCCTTCGCCGACGCCGCCTCGCTCCTCTCCACCCGCTGCCCCGATCCGGACGACAAGCTCTGGTTCATCGACGCAGCCCGGCTAGCCCTCGTCGTGGAGGGCGAGCTCCACGAGGGCTACGGCGAAGAGCTCGGCTACGACCCCGAGGACATTCGCACGCTGAGGCTAACCCCGAACAACCGCGCCTACCAGAATCACATGATCGAGCGGGCCCAGCGGGGAACGCTCGTCGAGGGCGTGGCAGCGATCGCCCCGTGCCCCTGGCTCTACGTAGAGCTCGGCCAGCGGATGGAGCGTGAGATGGGCGACATTCCGGAGGACCATCCCTACGCCGAGTGGCTTGCCATGTACCGCGACCCCGAGTTCAACGAGTACATGAACAACCTCCTGGAGCGCCTCCAACGGTATGCCGACGCGGCCGACAATCCCGCACGAACCCGCGCCAAGACGGCGTTCACCACCAGCGTCCGCTACGAGTGGATGTTCTGGGATCAGGCCTGGACGCAACAGGAATGGCCGGTTTGACTTCGGTTCCGCACCGCGATGAGACCTGTGTTGTCTTATCGCGCGCCCTTGCTCCGAATCAGCGCCCGGAGAGACGACAGACCGCAGACGGCGGACGGCCGCGTGTCCACGAGCATCCGCGGTCCGCCGTCCGCGGCCGTTTCGGAGCATAGCGGGTTCTTTCCGGTCAGCGTGCGGTTCTCGACCGGGCGTTATACATGAAGGCAGAGTTCTGCACTGCGAAGAGGGCGATGGCAAGAAACAGAACGAGTGGACGTGTAAGGCGTTAGTGGTGTACATGTAGTGAAGGTCGATTGCCACTTCATGCGCTCCCCCAATCTATGTGCCACTCTGGGAGCGTCCTTGACCTACGCCAATTCCGTCTAGGCATCAGGGGTACTTGACGATGGACTTATCTTCTGTAGATCAATCGGGCGGCGCGTAGGGCACGATTTGGGGAGCACGGTGCCGCCCCCCAACCGGACCCCCTCTTCTGTAGCGAATATTGTAACGGATTCTGAACGTGCATGTCGAAACAATACCGCGGAGCATAGACACGTTTATCGTCCCAGATCCGTGACGACTCAGGGCATCCTGCTCACTTTCTTTGCCCAACGCAGTCCTCTCGCCATGCGATCTCACTTCTGGAGGATCCCTGCCTCTCTTCTCGCACTGACGACGCTCATATTCCTCGGCGTGCCGGAGGCGCATGCTCAATATTTCGGGCGGAATAAGGTCCAGTACGAAACCTTCAATTTTAAAACGCTGGAGACCGAGCACTTCGACTTCTACTTCTACCCCCCGGAGAAGCGAGCCGTGCGCGACGCGGCCCGCATGGGCGAGCGGTGGTACGAGCGTCACACCTCGATCTTTATGCACCGCTTCAGCGAGAGGAAACCGATCATCTTCTACGCCAACGACGCCGACTTCCAGCAGACCGGCGTCATAGATCAGCCAATCAGTCCCGGCACCGGCGCCTTCACGGAGCCGCTCCGCGAACGGGTCGTGATGCCCTTCTCTCCGTCGTACGGCCAGACGAATCACGTGCTGGGGCACGAGCTGGTGCACTCTTTCCAGTACGACCTCGCGCTCAATGCGGACAGCCTCAACATCAATCTCCAAAACCTCCCGACGTGGCTGATTGAGGGCATGGCGGAGTACCTGTCGGTGGGCCGGCAGGACCCCCACACGGCCATGTGGATGCGGGGTGCCGTACGACGCGACGACATGCCCTCCTTCGAGGACCTGTCCAATCCGAGGGAGTACTTTCCGTACCGCTACGGGCAGGCCTATCTCGCCTACATTGGCGGCAAGTACGGCGATCAGTCCGTGACCAGCCTCTTTAAGCGGGGCGGACAGGTGGGGCTCGACTCTGCCTACGTGGAACTGTTCGGCATCTCGCCCGACTCGCTCACAAAGGAATGGGTCCAGGCGACGCGCGACGCCTACCTCCCGCGCATGGAGGGCCGCACGCCCCCCGACTCGGCCGGAACGAAGGTGCTTTCCCCTGAGACGACCGACGGCCGGTCCAACATTTCCCCCGTCCTCAGCCCCGACGGGCGCTACGTGGCGTTTATCTCCGACCGCGATCTCTTCCAGTTCAATCTGTACGTAGCGGACGCCCGGACCGGAGAGGTTATCGCGGAGCTCGAACGAGCCGGCAGGACTTCACACTTCAACGCGCTGCAATTCCTCAGTTCAGCCGGCACGTGGTCGCCCGATGGCCGTCGCCTCGCCTTTACGAGCTCCGCGAAGGGCGACAACCAGATCACAGTCTGGAACGTGCAGAAAGAAGAGATTACCCGGAGTATTTCGGTGAAGGACGTTCCCGCGCTGAAGAATCCGGCATGGTCGCCGAACGGAGACAAGCTCGCGTTTGCGGGGATCGACGGAGGCATCAGCGACCTCTACGTGCTCGATCTGGAGACGAAGTCGGTCCGGCAGCTCACGAATGACCGCTACGCGGACCTCCAGCCCACCTGGTCGCCGGACGGCGAAACCATCGCTTTCTCGACCGACCGCGCGGAGACGAATCTCGAGGTGCTCGCTCCGTCGACGAACATGGACCTCGGGCTGATCGACGTGTCGAGCGGTGAGATTACGGTCCGCGAACCGTTCGGAGATGCGCTGCACCACAACCCGCAGTTTTCGCCGGACGGGCAGAGCCTCTACTTCATCAGCACCCAGGAGGGGTTCAAGGACATCTACCGCATGGAGCTGGCCAGCGGAGACCTCTTCCGGGTGACTCGCCTGAAGACGGGCGTGAGCGGCATCACGGCTCTCTCCCCCGCCCTGTCCATTGCCCAGCAGAGCGGCGACATGATGTTCTCGGTGTACGCGGATGATCGCTACACCGGGTTCCGCCGTCCGGCGGACGAGGCCCAGGGCACGCCCCTCGACGCAACGGCGGATCAGACGGTGCCAGCGGGGACGCCTGGAGTTGCCGGTGTTTTGCCGCCGTACTCGCCGCAGGACATGGGACTCGTGGCGTCGTATCTCAACGACCCGACGACTGGGCTTCCGCCCGAGACAGTGGACTATGAGGTTAACAAGTACGACCCTTCTCTTTCACTTACGTCCATCGCGCCGCCCAGCGTAGGGGCATCCATCGGGGGCTCGTACGGCGGCGGACTGTCGGGGGGCATCGGGTTTCGGTTTGGCGACATGCTGGGCCACCGGAGCCTCACGGTGGCGGTGCAGGCACAGGGCACGTTCCGCGACATCGGGGGTGGAGTGTCGTACATGAACCAGCGCGGCCAATTCAATTGGGGCGGCTCCGTCAGCCATACGCCGCTGATCTTTGGTTCAAATACGCTTCGACTCGGACGAACTCAAGCTGTAAGTATTGTCCGCCGCGCCTACATCACCTCTGCCAGCGGAAACGCTACGTATCCGCTGAGCCCAACCCGCCGGTTCGAATTCTCCCTCGGCGGCACGCGCTACGGATTCGGGACGAACGTACGCGAGATTGGATTTCGAGGCGACCTCACGGTGGACGATCTCAATCAACTTCTCATCGATAACATTCCGGAAATCACGGAGCCCGTCTTCACTGAGGGACGCGATCCGAAATATCTCGCGACAGCGAACGCGGCGTACGTGCGGGACTTCTCGTTCAACGGAGTCACGGGCCCCATCCAGGGCGGACGATGGCGTTTAGGCGTAACTCCGACGGGTGGTACGCAAAATTTCGTGACGGCCCGCGCGGACCTTCGCCGGTATTTCTACGCGGAGCCGTTCACGTTCGCCTTTCAGGCGCTGCACGTGGGAAACTACGGGGCCTCGTTCAACGACGAGTTCGGCATTGGAAACGAGTACATCGGCTATCCCTACGGACAGAGCTTTGTGCGCGGCTACAGCGTGCGGAGCATCTCGAACAGCATCCGGGAGAATGGCGGCTGCACCCCGGTGGAGGGCGACCCCACCCGCTCGCAGTGTGCCGAGATCGATCGCCTCTTCGGGACCCGCGCGATCACGACGCGAGCGGAGCTCCGCATCCCGCTTCTCGGCCCGGAGCAACTCAGTCTCATTCCGTTCCGGTACGTGCCCACGACCCTGGCTCCCTTCGCCGATGCGGGGGTGACATGGACAGGATCGCAGGGTCCTGAATTCACGTTCGAAAGGAACAGTGCCGAGACCAACATTCCGGTGGTGAGCGCCGGCGTGGCCGCTCGGCTCAACATCCTGGGCGCCCTTGTGCTGGAGGCCTATTATGCCCGTCCCTTCCAGCGCCGCGACACGACGTGGGAGTGGGGTTTCCGCATCTCACCGGGCTTTTGATTCGTGAGGCGTGATTCGTGAGGCGTGAGAACTGCAACCCGGATCTCGACGCGAGTCACGCCTCATTCCGGGAGTCCCGGCTCCACCATCACTACGTCCTCGCGGTCGACGCGGACGACGCCCGGGTCCGCGCCTTTGGGGCTGGTGACGTATTTGCGCTCGGTGATCATGACGGGCACCACGTCGCTGCCCTTCGACTGGCTGTGGTGGGCGGCGATGGCCGCGGCGGTGTAGATGCGCCGCTTGCCGGGCTCGGCATCGCGGTTGGGAAGATGGAGCACGGTGTGGGCGCCCGGCACACCGCGCGCGTGGAGCCACAGATCATACTTCTGGCTGGCGTGGAACGTGAGCTCGTGGTTCTGGCGCGCGTTTTTGCCCACCCACACCTCAAAGCCGTCGCCCAGATCGAACCGCCGGTACGGGAAGCGATCCACGTCTGCGTCGTCCCGCTCCACGAACGGGGCAAATTCCTCTTCCCGCTCGGCCCGGAATTGCTTGATGCCGTCGAGCGTGTCGATGGTGCGGAGGTCTTCAAGAAGCGCCTCGGCCCGGTTGGCACGCTCGATCGTGTCGTCGAGCCGCGCTTCGGCCTCTTCGCGGGACCGGCGCGTGCGGCGTGCGCGGTCGTAGTAGTGCTCGGCGTTCTCGACGGGTGACTTGGCGGGATCAACCGGAATGGTGACCGGCTCGCCGTCTTCGAAGAGATCCGGCAGTTCCACCTCCTCCGCCCCCTCCGGCACCTGATCCTGCTGGGCCATGAGCAGGTGCCCCCACCGCTCGTAGCGCCCGGCCCGGCTTTCGCTCTGGAGCTCCTCCATCATCCGTTCGGCGCTCCGGCGCTCGTGCTCGGCCGCCGATTCGAGGGCCTCCTCCAGCGGGTCGTAGAGGCGGTGGAAGTGCTCTTCGGCCAGCGTACGCCGCACGAAATCGGCCACCGCGGCGTCCACCGCGTCGAACCGCTCGGCAGGATCGTCCTCGCGGTGATGCAGCGGAACCAGCGCGAAGGCATCGGGGAACTGGCCCTCCCCGTAGATGACGGGATCGGGGTCCTTGAGCGCCTCGCGCAGCGCCATGGACGCCTCGAAGAGCGCCCGGCGCTCCGCCTCCGTACAGTCCTCGGGCGCGTCCGCAGTGACACCGGCTCGGTGCAGCGTCTCCCGCGCCAGGTCGGCCCCGAAGAGCGACACGGCCGACTGGACGGCCTGGCGCGTTTTGTTGCGATTGGGTTTCCATCGCTGCTCAAACTCCTCGAAGGTCTCAGGCATCGGTGCAGGGTACGGCTCGGGCGCCTCCGTCCCCACCAGCTCGTCGTGGCGCTGGAAGGCAGCGACGATCGTGCCGTCGGGCGCGACGTGGAAGGCGTTGGCCCGCGCCCCGAAGAGCTGCCACAGGATCCGCGACCCGTCGTCCAGCTCGAGGGACACGAGCCGGTCGCGGTCGGCGATGGACACGCCTGACACGACCTGCCCGATGACGTCCTCGAAGAGGGTGGCCACGTTGCGGCGGGCCTTGCTGTAGCCGGGGCGGCGGAAGAGGTACAGAAACGGCCGCTGCACCGATCCGCGGACCATCCAGTCCTGCTCCGCCCCGCTCAGCGCGACAGTCAGCTCGTTCTTGTTCTGCGAGTAGATGTCCTGGATCCTCGTGCCGTCCAGGTCGGACTGCCACTCGCGGACGAGGGCGCGTAGGGTGTAGTAGTTGTTGACCACGGTTGGCGTACGGGCGTGTGGGCGTTTAGGCGTGGAGGCCGGAGTTCGCCCCGGTTCTTCTGCCCTGTCCACACTTCCACGCACCGAGGGTGGTTCATTTCACGCCGCGATGCGTTCCCGCACACCGATCAGTTGCCGGAGATCAGGTCATCGAGGATGCCGGTGCCGCCCGGGCCTTCGCTCTCGCCGCGGTTCGAAAACTGGCCGGCGACGATGCGGTCGGCGAGGCGGGCGAACGGGAGGCTCTGCAGATAGACGGTGCCCGGCCCCGTGAGCGTGGTGAGAAAGATGCCTTCACCGCCAAAGAGCGCGTTCTTGAAGCCGCCGATGAACTCGATGTTGTAATCGATACTGCTGGAGAACGCCGCAAGGCAGCCGGTGTCGATGCGCAGCTTCTGACCGGCGTCGAGCTCCCGATTAACGACGGTGCCGCCGGCGTGGATAAACGTCCACCCCTGCCCCGTGAGGCGCTGCAGGATGAACCCCTCGCCGCCGAAGAGGCCCGCCCCCATGCGCTTCGTGAAGGCCACCTCGATCTCGACACTGGCGTCGGCACAGAGGAAGGCATCCTTCTGGCACAGGAACTCGCCCCCGAAGTCGTCGAGCTGGACGGGGATGATCTTGCCGGGGTAGGGAGCCGCAAAGGCGACGTGGCTCTTGCCCTGCCCCTCGTGGACGTAGGTGGTGATGAAGAAGCTCTCGCCGGAAACCATGCGCTTGAATCCTTTGAAGAGGCCGCCCCCGGTGTCGGTCTGCATGCGGATGCCGTCGCCCATGTAGATCATGGTGCCGGCTTCGGCGCGCACGCCTTCGTCGGGGTCGAGCTCGACCTCCACGAGTTGCATGTCGTCGCCAACAATGTCGTAGTCGATGCCCTCGGTGCGAATGGTGCTCATGGTGGATTGGAAATTGATCCGTTGGAAAAGGAATGAGGCGGGGATACGAGCCGCAGCTCGCCCGTTTCTTCAATGTACAGGAATATACGAAACGATGGACACAGAGGGAAGAGCTGTGGCAAAGAAAAGTAGAAGCGTCCGACGCCTCTCTCTACAGCTAAGGGAGGATCTTCCCTCTTCACCGTCTGTTTCCACATCTGTCACTTTTCCCAATGCCTTCTACAGTGTCATGCCCACGACCACGTTCCCAGCACGGAAGCATCAGGCGCGGTGGGACGAGGTATGCCACGACCCCTCGCTCCGGGATCTCCCATACAAAGTCGAGACCAACGCCAAAGGCCAGATCATCTTGAGCCCGCACAAGGCCCGTCACTCCGACCCCCAAGAAAAGATTCAAAATCTGTTGCGGACTCATGCTCCTGACGGTCGACAGCCTCCGGAGTATCCTATCACGACCTCGGATGGCGTAAAGCAGGCCGATGTCGTGTGGATGAGCGCGGAACGCAGGGCCGAAATGCAGGAGACGGGCGACCCGCCAACGCTCGCCCCGGAAATCTGCGTCGAGGTCCTGAACCCGAACAACCGGTGGGCGAACATTCAAGAGAAGATCGACCTTTACCGAGAGGCCGGCGCCAAGGAGGTGTGGGTCGTGGGCGAGAAGGACGATGTCCGATTTTTTGGAGGAGAGGAGCTGGACCGGTCGGAACTTGCGCCCGGCTTTCCCGACTCCCTCTAACACAGCAGGTGGTCCGTCCTACGCAACTTCCTAAATGGTGCCCTGCGGGTGCGGGGCATCCCTGCGTTATTCTGTCGCGCAGGACGAAGATCACCTACGAGATGTCAGGTTCACCGGAGAATCTCAACCGCGTCGACGCCACTTTTCTGCAGCGATCCGTCACACGTCCGTCGCAGGATTGATTCGAAGAGGGGGCACACTGGCTTGGCGGATGGCAGGCGGCAGTTGTGCCCCTCCCGTCGCCGGTCTCCCGTGCAGATTCCCTTTGTCGCGCCGAACGCCCAGTCAACTGGATCGAGTGCCTGCACCTCCTGGCTGCGCTCGTGGTTCGTGGCCGCAGCATAGACGGAGCAGGGAGGTGCCTCGTCGACCAGGCGCAGCCGTTCGTCGCGGCAATCGCGCTACCCCGCTGCGGGGGCCTCGCCGCCGTCTCCGTCCGCGTCGACCAATTCCTGCCACCTCGGCCCAAAAACGGCGTCTGGGGCCCGCCCGCCAAAGAACTGGGCGTGCAGCTCGCGCACCAGGCGGGACGCCTGCTCCTCATCCACCACGAAGCTCATGTTGAGATCGCTGGCGGCCTGGGTGACGAGGTGGACCTCCTTCTCGTCGAACACTTCGAACGCGGGCCCCAGTTCGTTGAGCAGCGAGCGGATGCGATGGCCCACGAGACTCACGATGGCACACGGGCCGATGAGCTCGGCGTCGCAGTAGCGGTTCAGATCGTGGAGCAGCCGATCCAGCACGTCGGGATCGAGGGCGTTGGCCATCGGATCGAGCGTCACCGTCACGTTCGCCTCCGAGGTGGCCACCAGGTCCACGGACAGGCCGTGGTGCTTGAAGATCTGGAAGACATCGGCCAGGAAACCCACCTCCTGCCACATGCCCAGCGTGTCCATGCTCACAACCATAATGTCGGTCTTGGCCGAGATGGCCTTCACCTGCGCCCCGACTGAAGGGAGGAAGTCGTCGCCGGACTGCGGACCCGTGTCGGGGCCTTCGTCGGCCACGATCGTTCCTTTGAGCGACGGGTCCTCGGTGTTGCGAATGTGGAGGGGAATTCGGTGGCGCCGCACCGGATCGAGGCAACGAGGATGGAGCACCCGCCCGCCCATCGTGGCCAGCTCCTGCGCCTCGTCGTAGCCGAGGTGGCGCAGCAGGCGCGCGGACGAGACTTCGCGCGGGTTCGCCGTGAAAAGGCCCGGCACGTCCGTCCAGATTTCGAGCCGCTCGGCCCCCAGCTTGGCCGCAAAGTGGGCCGCCGAAGTGTCCGAGCCGCCCCGGCCCAGCAGCACAGTCTCGCCAAGCGCATTGCTTGCGATAAAGCCTTGCGTGAGGTAGACCGTGTCGGGTGCATCGGCGAGGTGGGCCTGGAGCACCGGATCGGAATGCGACGTACAGGAGGCCGACAGGTACTGGCGGCGCGGGGCGACATGCGGATCATCCGTGGCCCGCAGAAACTCGCGCGCGTCGAGCCACTCCACCGGCAGCCCTTGCGCAGATAGGAACGCGGCCCCGAGCCGGGTTGACAGCAGTTCGCCCGTGGCCAACACGGCGGCCTGCTGGCGGGGCGACGGTCCATCGGACGCCCGGATCTCGTCTGCCCACTGGTCCAGACGCACAAACTCCTCTGCCAGCACCGCGTCCGCGTCGACGCCCAGTTCTTGTGCCAGTGCCCGGTGCCGGTCTCGAATGGTCGTGAACGTGGACCGCGGATTGCCGTGTCCCTCGCCCGATAGCCGGCGGCACAGCGCCTCCAGTTGATCCGAGATGCCCTGGAGGGCCGAGCAGACGAGGAAGGGGTGCCGCCCCTCCGCTCGATGAGCGCGCACCACCTCGGCAATCGTTTCCCAGCGCGCCCGGCTCGACACGCTCGTGCCCCCAAACTTGCACACGACCCACGGGGTGCTCGACATGGTCCTCTACTTCGACTGCGAAAGAGGGCAGCGTAACACTCACAACATCGGGAGGACGGCGAGCAGAGACAAGCCGCTCGCCGCTCTTTCCCGTCTCCTCACGCGCCTGGAGACAACGGGGACACGACCGGAAAGTGGATGGGATGCGGGTCGCTACGGCTATATGCAACTCGCTTCATCGATAGGATCCAGAAGCATGTTTTAGGCGCAAATGGGATGCCTACATAACGATTTCTATCGCGAATCCCCCCTTCCCATGAATGTCACACTCGCCGCAAGCAAGTACACCTGCCACGTTGTACTCGTTCTTTCGCTGTTGTGCTTGGTCGATGCCACCGAAGCCAGAGCACAAGACGCTGATGCATCAGAGGACCTTTCTAAAATTACCGTTCACAAAAGACCGAATTGCAGCTGCTGTTCCGGCTGGGTCGCTCACCTCAAGGAGAACGGTCTGGAGGTCGCCGCTTCGGAGGCGTCTAACTTGGCCACGATAAAAGACGAAGCAGGCATACCTGATAGCTTGCACTCCTGTCATACGGCATTCGTAGGTGACTACGTCGTCGAAGGCCACGTTCCAGCCGATGTTATCAAGCGGGTGCTTCGAGAGCAGCCCGACATCGCAGGACTGGCCGTGCCGGGAATGCCCATCGGTTCGCCAGGTATGGAAATGCCGGGCCGCGAGCCGGAGTCGTACGAAGTC
>CAZBIB010000032.1:0-19673 GCA_964491575.1 uncultured Salinivenus sp.
GGGGATACGGATTGCTACTGGGAGTTTCAGTAGCGAATGCGAATCGACACGGTGGCCTGTCGTCCCGGCAGGGAGCGGGCCCACCGCGAGACCGTCCCGTCCTCGTGCGGCTGCAGGGCCCAGTCGGCGACGTTCTTCCGGTCGAGCACGTTGGCGACACCGAGCCGTCCCTTCACATTGATGCCGCCCCAGGAGTGCGTTACGCTGATGCCGGTATCGAGTCGGTACCGCGGCGGCAGGACGTGGGTGCCGGGCCGATCCAGTTGAAACTGATCCCACGCCTCCCCGAGGTTCGACGGCGTCAGGTAGGCGTAGTACGCGCGACGGTAGCCCCACCGTCGTCCCCACATGCCCTCGCCCTGTGCTTCGAGTGCGATGCCGCCCCCAACGGGCACCTCAGCGCTCAGGGTGAGGCGGTGCGGCTCGGACCAGGGCACCGGCGTCAGCCGCTCGTCGAAGCGGCCCGGGAAGGTGCGGCGGGCGCGGCTGTAGGCGTAGCGCGCCGATCCCGCCAGGGCGTCCCCCTCGTATTCTACCCGCAGGCCGCCCCCGTACGCAGCCCCGTGACTCGACGCAAGAATGCGCGACGGATCGGCGACCCCCTCCGGCGTCGCGGGCTGGGCCCGGAGGGCCGAATAGTCGACGGCGAGCAGGTGGGGCTGCCACTTCCGATATCCTTCCAGATCCACGGTCCAGTGCGGAGCCGGCTGCCATGTCAGATCGGCTGCGAGGTGGTAAGTGCGGGAGGGCACCAGTGAACGGGAAATCGGCAACCAGATCCGGGTCGTAGGGACGACCGCCGTGGCTCCGTCCCGACTCAGGTCAAACTGCGCCGTAAACTGCCGGTAGAGCCCGCCGCGCACGTTCAGGCCAATCGTGCCGAGCCCCTCGATCGATCGGTTGTATCGAAAGGCCCCGCGCGGCTCGGCGTACACGGCGCTTCGGGTTGGGAGCGCCGTCAGGCGAAGGCCGCCCTCGATCTGCGCGTGCGGTCCGAGGTCGATCGTCGTTTCGGCCGCGGTTCGCAACCGCACCGTGCCCGTCTGGTGCTGAAGTCGGGGCGCGAACGCATTGCCAATTCGAAAGCGACTTTGCTGATACGTGAGCCCGGTCGTCCAAATGACGCCCCAGGTTCTCGCCATCGAAACGTCAAACCGGCCCTCGACGTCGACCTGCGTCATCGCGTTTGCCCCCTCCTGCCCATAGGTTTTCTGCTGGGCCAACGCCATCACAGGCCCGTCCTCGACCCGTGATGGTGATTGCAGGCTCTCAATCTCGGACTCTGTAACGCCCCGATAATGACTCACCGCGGCCCGGAGGCTGCCCATCGTGTGGTTGTTCACTGGCGTTTCGTAGCGGACCTGCGCAGCCGTATTCGTCCACGCATACTCGTCGTGGGTCGGCAGCGAAACGGTCGAGGAGGGAGAAGACAGCTCCGACCCGTTGTTAAATTCACCGCCGTGATGAATAGTGCGGCCGACACTCTGCCCCAGCATCAGGTCGGCCCCGAGGTGGCTCCCTCCGTGGTAGCCGGAGACGTACAGGCGTTTCGCCGGACCGAGCTCGAATCGGGCGGCCCCGTGCAGATCGTAAAAGCCCGCATTCGGCTGTGCGCGGGCACCCAGCGAGCCCCCAGCGAGGGAAGTGTCGGATGGGCTCTGTGCCGCCGCGAGGATCGGGTCGAGCGTCGACCAACGATCGATGAGATCGGTGAGGGCTGCGTCCTGGTATATGTCCCACACGCTCATGCGGCCAGCCACCATGGCCGTGACGGGGGTCGAGCCCAGCGTCGTCGTTCCCTGCAGCCGGGCGTCCACGCTGCGGGGATCGACCCGGACGGTGCCGTACCGGGTGCCGGGAGGCGACAGGTCGTGGTCCAGTTCGAAAGTGCCGGAGAGAGCATTCCCGTGCAAGGCCCCGAACCCGGCCTTGCGGGCGGTCAATCCGTCGAGCGCCAGGGGGCTAAAGGCGCCCAGGAGCCGGCCCGCGCTCACCGGGTTGCGCACCGGCACGTCGTCGAGACGCATCGTATGTCCTCCGGTGGAGCTTCCCTGAATGTGGAGGTCGGCGTAGGGGGGCGAGGTGGTCACGCCGAGGAGAGAGCTCGCGGCGTCGAGCACGTCGGGCGCCGTTGCAGCACGTCCCCAGCGCAGCTCGCCGTCCGATACGCGCTCCGCCTCACTCTGGGCCGACGGCGGGCCGTACCGGTCGCCGTCGATGACGAGCGAGTCGGCCACGATGGGGGAGGGAGCAAGCGCGGCCTTGTGCTGCGCCGTGCCGTTGGGAGGGACGTAGACGGTGGCCTCGTGGCGGTTGTAGCCGAGGTGGGTCACCACCACGGTGTGGGGACCGGGCAAAAGACCGCTCAGTCGAAACCGCCCCGTCGAGTCGGTGACGGTGCCCACAAACTCTTCCGCTTTCGGCAGTCGGACGTGCGCGTTCGACAGCGGGCGGCCCTTTTTACCCCCCCGAACGACCCCGGTCAGCCGGCCTTCTTGCGGCGGCCGACGGGCAGCTCCTCGGAGGACGTACGTCCCCTTCGACGTTCGGATGTAGTCGATGGGATGCCCGTCGAGCAGGCAGCGAAGTAGGGCGTCCGGGGCGGCCTCTCGTGTGGTGCAGGAGGCCCGTCGGTCGGCCACGAGGGCCGCGTTGTACACAAGACTGATGCTGGCCGCGGCGGCAGCCTGCTCCAGCGCCTGCTCCAGCGGGGCGTCCTGGATGCCGAGCGACGTGGGCTTCCCGGCACTCGACTGGGCAACCGCGCGCCCCCCAAGGCCCCAGAGGAGCAGGATCATCAGGACTCCGATCGTTCGAAATGAGCCCAGTGCATCGGTCATGACAGCCGGAACGCGACGATACGAATCGGGACTGCTGGTGGAGAGCCAACCGATCGGAACGAGGCGGAGCTACCGCGTGTCCGATGCCGCAAAGATTTCAAAGCCCCGGCTCGTAGGTCGGTAGTTTAAGTCGCGGGCTGTACAAAGGTCGTGTAAAATGGTTTCGAGATTCGTCGGGTTCGGATAGTAGAGCGAAATGGGCGCTTGGGTTTGCTCCACGGACTCGTGAATCTGCAGGACTGCGTCGTAGCGTCGCTCCAGGTCGCGGAGCACCGCCGTGAGCGGCTGGGCCCGGGCGGCGAATCCATTGTCGCGCCAGGCGAGGATGTGCTTGACGCTGGTGGGCTCCGGCGAGGTGGGGGCTGCCGTCCGGCCCGTGACGCGGCTTACGAGTCCGGGCTTCGACAGAACGACGCCCTGGTCTGGCTGCTTCTGGGAAACCACCTGCACGCTGCCGTCGACCACGGTCACCTCTGTTTCGAGTGTCGATTCGTCCTCAGGGTGAGCCTGCACGTTGAAGCGCGTGCCGGTGACCACCACCTGCGCATTTTCGGTCTCGACGGTGAAGGGGCGGTTCCCTTCCGTCACCTCGAAGAAGGCTTCTCCGTCGAGCCGAACGGTGCGCCGGTCGGCGTCGACGAACGGCCAGGCCTGGAAGCCGCGCCGGTACGCGATGGTGGTCCCGCTGTTGAGCTCAACGGTCGATCCGTCGGGCAGGGTGGCCGAGTGCTGCTGGCCAGCAGGCGCCGTCACCGTTACGGGTCGTTGCCACAGCCAGAGTCCGGCGATCAGGAGGAGTGCGGCCAGGGCCAATCCTACAGCAACCCGGCGCTGCTGCCGGCGCAGTTGCCGGGCCGAGCGGTCCTGACGGCGGGACGCAGGGGCAGTGCTTGTTCGGTTCGCAGCGGGGGCATCGGCCCCGTCCGACGGCGTGGCGTCCAGCTCGGGGTGATGCCGCACGAGGGTGGCCCACGCCGCGTCGGGATCGGCCTCCTCGCTCGCCGCGTCCTCGGCGGTGCCGAGCAGGGCCCACACCGCTTCGAGATCGGCGTGCACGTCGGTCGGCTCCTCCCGAAGTCGGTCCTGCAGGTCGGCAGGAATGTGTGGCGTATCATCGCTCATCGCGGTCCAGCAGGTTGGGTTCGTAGTCATTGATGCGCCCGCGCAGGTGCTTCAGGGCCCGGACGATGTGGTTGTTCACCGTCCGCGGCGAGATGTCCATCACGTCCGCCACCTCGTCGTGGCTCAGACCATCAAATCGGCTCAGCACGAGGGCTTCGCGCTGTCGCTCGGTGAGCTCGCCGATCCATCGCCAGAGCCGGTCTTCGAGTTGCTGTGCGTCGGTCTGCGTGTCGGGGCGCGCCGGCGGGGCCGGCTGGGCGGGCGTCCGGTCGCGCACGGCCTCCTCCTTCTCGGTCCGGGTCCGCTGGTTGCGCTCGTGGTTGTAGGCCCGGTTCCGGGCGATTCGGTAGAGGTAGGCCTCCAAGGACTGCTCCGGGGACAGCGAGTCGCGCACCTCCCACAGCCGGATGAACACGTCCTGCGTCACGTCCCGGGCTGCATCCGGGGACTTGGTAATTGAGCGTACGTACCGGAAGAGTGGCTCGTACATTTCCTCGAAGAGCTCGGCGTACGCCGTCCGGTCCGACGCCTTCAGGTGCCGGCACCACTCGTCAAATGGACGGGCATCAGGCATGAGAACTCGTCGGGGGACTCCGGGTCAGAGGCAGCGAAATCCGGCCCCGCACCTCTTCAACACGCGTCGGCGGGCCAATGACCAGGAAACGGAGCGCATCTACCGCTCGATCCAGACGTTTCTCCAGGCGTCGACGCGGGCGTGCCAGCTTGGAGGCACGATGACGGTCGTGTCGTACTGGTGGAGCACGGCGGGGCCCGTGAACGCGTGGCCGTGGTGCAGGGCCTCGCGAGCGTAGACGGTCGTCTTCGTTGGCGCGTCGGCGTCGAACCAGACGGGCCGCGTGCCGAGGGCAGCCTCTTCGAGCGGCGTGTTCGTCTCGGGCTCGCGCGGCAAGGCCGGGGGCGAAACGGCGACGGTGCCTCGCCCTCGGAGGGCCACGATCTCTACCGGCTCATCGGGGTCGGCGTGGCCGTAGCGCCGACGGTGTCGATCGTGGAAGTCCCGGACGGCGTCGGCGACGTGCGCTCCAGTGATCGGTGACTTGACCGGCACGCTCACCTCGTAGCTCTGCCCCACGTAGCGCAGGGCGAGCTCGTAGGCAAGCTCGGGTGTACCGTGGTCGGTGAGGGCCGTCTGCACTTCGCGCTTCACAGCGTCGGCGGCGTCGCGGAGGGATGCAGGATTGTCGCGGAGGGCGGCGGCGCGGATCAGGATGGCGCGGGACGTGTCGTACACCACGTCCGCCATGAGTAGGCCGAGGGCACTGAGGATGCCGGGCGTGGGGGGCACCAGCACGCGCTTCATGCCGAGCGCCGCTTCCTCTGCTGTTCGGTCCTCCCGAAAGCTTTCGGGACCGAGAGCCGCCACCGCCTCGTGTGCTGCCTCGGGGGCCATGTCGAGCGCGCCGTCGCCCCCGAGCATGTGCTCGGCCTGCAGGCGGCCCAGGACGAGGTGCGCGTCGGTCACTGTTGGCTCGGTGCCGCCGCGTCCGTAGCAGACGGGTCCCGGCTCAGCTCCGGCGCTCTTCGGTCCCACTCGTAGGCTGCCGCCCGCGTCGACGTGGGCGATGCTCCCCCCGCCCGCGCCGACGGTGTGGATGTCCGTGGCGGGCAGGCGCAGCGGCAGGTCCGCGATGGTGTGCTCGGTGGTACGCGGCGCATCCCGTCACAGAGCGCCACGTCGGCGCTCGTGCCTCCCATATCGAGCGTCATGATGCAGGGCGCGTCGGTGTCCATCGCGCGCCGGGCGATGCCGAGGGCCTCCACCACGCCACCGGCCGGACCGCTCAGGGCCAGCCGGGCGGCCTGCTCGGATGCAAGGTCGAGCCCGATGGTGCCGCCGTTCGACTGCATGACACGAACGGACCGCTCGCCCAGTCCCGCGTCGAGCCGGAGCAGGTAGCGTGCCACTGTCGGGCGGACGTAGGCGCTCACGACCGTCGTGGCGGTCCGCTCGTACTCCCGGTACTCGGGCAGCAAGGCGCTGCTCCGGGTAATTGGTACGTCGTCCGGCAGAATTTCTCGTAGAAGTTCGGCGGCACGCTCCTCGTGTTCGGGCTGTCGGTACGAGAACAGAAAGACGAGGGCCACGCTCTCCACGTCCTGCTCGGCGAGCGTCCGGGCTACCCGCCGCACCGCATCCTCGTCGAGCGGCGTGAGCACATCGCCCTCCGCGCTCAGGCGCTCGGGAACCTCGTGGCGGCGATCGGTCGGCACGAGCGGGGATGGTCGCGACGGTTGCAGGTCGTAGAGGTCGGGCCGGTTCTGGCGGCCGATGGCGAGTACGTCGGCAAAGCCCTCGGTGGTGACCAGTGCCGTGCGGGCGCCGCGTCGTTCGAGCAGGGCGTTGGTGGCCGTGTACGATGGACGCCGCAGGGCCCACGTCGAGAGAGCCGAGACCCGTCACGACCGCCTCGTGCTGAGGATCCGTGGTGGGTTCTTTGTGGACCTGCAGGCCCTCATCGGTCGCCACGACGAAGTCGGTAAAGGTACCGCCGACATCCACGCCGACGGGTGGAGGTGTGCTGGAGGACGGTTGGGAAGGGGATGACATGGGGCCTCGGGGGAACGATCGATAAACGTTCGTCTCTCGCACTCCAATAGACGGAGACAACGAGCGTCCGTCAAGTGTTGTGCACCGTTCTGCAAGAGGAGCGACCATTTTGCCAGGCCAACAGGCGAAGCAGACCACGCACCACTGGACATGAACGGCATAGAGGAAAGGTCTGGAATACTTTTTGCAAAATTAGAGTGCCGAGAAAGATGAATTCCAGTCTCTCCTGTCGGAAATCATTCGCGGTGAAAGGAGCGAACGGAGAAAGACGGGTTCAGACTTCTCGATTGACGAAAATTGAATCCATGATCTCAGCATACTGACATTCATCCTGGACGCATCTCCCCATGTCATACCCAAGTTTTGAGCGCGAGACCGCACTGACACGGAGCCTCCCACTGTTCCTTGTTGGCCTTTTCCTCGTGGCCGTTTCGTCTTCTGCCCATGCCCAGACCGGGCGCACCGGCGACGCCTTCTACGGCAAGCTTGGGGTCGGCGTCTCAGACTACACCGGTGATTTTCCGGCCCAGAACGTGGGACACCCTTTTGACCTCCAGGAGTTCATGCGGGGGGCGGGCGTTCCGTTCGTAGTGGCCGGGGAAATCGGATACCAGTTCTCCCCAAAGTGGGCCCTCGCCCTTGGATTTCAGGGCGGCAACTACCCGATTGTCGGATACTCCGGCGGGCCGAGCGGGATTTCGGATTCGTATCGCTACACGCCCCAGGTACTGGGGCGCTATACGTTTGGCGGGCTCCACCAGAATGTGGCCCCGTACGTCGACGGGGGGCTCAACGTGACGTTTGGCGGTGACTCTCCCCCGACGGGCGTAGGGTTCGGGCCCTCTGTTGGTGGCGGAGTAGACGTTCTGATCAGCCGCACCCTTTCCTTCTACGTCGAATCGCGCTTTAACTTGACGCTGCCGGACAATGCGGTGGATGGAGCCGACGGCAAAGGCCCGCTCGACTCGACCAATCAGCTCCTCGGCTTCGGCCTAAAGGTCAACTTCACGTCGCCGACCGCCCCTCGGGTAATTGCCCTCGACGGCCCCACCGAGGTACAAACCGGCGAGACAGTCAAGTTTGCGGCGACGGTCAATGAGGGGAAGGCGGACCGCCCATTGACCTACCGGTGGGACTTTGGGGATGGGGAAACGGAGTCCAGCCGGACGGCCACCCACGCCTTCAATCGGCCGGGCACCCATACGGTCACCTTCTCCGCGAGCAACAAGGCGGGGGAAGCGAGGAAATCGATTACAGTTAAGGCCGCTCGTTCGTCGAGCCCATCGACCCTCTCGAAGGAAGCCCGCATTGCATCGCTCACCGCCACCCCCAATCCGGCCGCTATGGGAGAGCCGATTCAATTCCGCAGCGCAGTAGAGGGGGGCAGTGCACCCACGTACGAATGGCGCTTCGGCGACGGATCGACCGCGACGGGCTCCGCCCCCACCCACACCTACGAGAACCCAGGTCGGTACACCGCGCGGCTCAGAGCGTCCAACGAGGCGGGCGGGGATGCCCGTACGGTCGCCATCCGCGTGACCCCCCGCACGAGCCAAGAACGAGCGGAGCCATGGGGGGTCGTTGTGGCCTCAATGCGCGAGGATGATGGGGCCGAGACCTTGGCCCAGCGATACCGGGACCGGTTTCCTGCCGAGTCCATGCCCGTGGAGGTGGTAGCGGCCAAGACCGATCAGGGCCTCCGGTTCCGAGTGGTCGTGGGGGCGTTCGAAGACGCTGGTGCGGCCCGGCAGGCCCTCAAGGAGCACGAGGAGGCCCTTCCGTCCGGCGCGTGGATTCTCCATCGTCAGTAGTGTACGTCCGCGTTCGGAGAGGGGGGCGAGGAAGCGCACCTTTCCACATCGCGACGTTTCATTTCCAAAAGGTACGGGTTATCATACCTGTTGTATCATCTCTCTTCCTAGAAAATGAGCCAGAAGAACTGCTCATTCGTTGGGTCCTCTCAAAACACGGAGTCGTCTCATGGTTCAGCGCATCCTCGGAGTTTTTCAGCTTGACGTTCCCACCTTCGAACAGATCGAGCACGACACGACCGCCACCGGACAGGCGGCGGGCGTCGTTGCCATTGCGGCCGTTTGTCAGGCCATCGGGAGTTCAATATGGGGCGGAGGAGCGGGGGCGAGCTTTCTGGCGACCCTCGTTGCCGCCTTCGTTGGATGGGTCATCTGGTCGGCCCTCACCTACTGGATCGGGACCTCTCTCTTTGAGGGAAAGGCCGACCTCGGAGAAATGCTGCGCGTGATCGGCTTTGCGCAGGCCCCGCTCATGCTCGCGATCATTCCGTGTCTGGGGGCGCTGGTCGGCGGCATCTGGGCCCTCGTGGCCAGCTTCGTGGCGATCCGGCAGGGCCTGGATCTCAACAACACGAAGACCTTCATCACGATCCTCGTCGGCTTTCTCGCCTACGTCGTAATCGCCGCGATCGCGAGCATGTTCACCGGCGGCATGGCGGCGATCACTGGCTAATCCCCAGTCGCTCATCCTGTGCGTGTCTGTTTGGGAGCCAGCCTTTACACGTCGAATAGCGTGTCGAAATACTGCTCGCCGCCGTCGCAGATGATCGTCACGACTCGGGCGTCCGGGTGCGCCGCTCGAATCTCCAGTCCCACAGACAGGGCCGCCCCAGCGCTCGGTCCGATGGGCATCCCGTGCTCCTGGGCGGCCGCTCGGGCCTGCTGGAAGGCCTTGTCGTCGGTCACGCTGCGCACCTCATCGATGTAGTCGAACCACATTGTCGGGAGGTCGCCGTCCTTCCCGAGCCCCTCCACTGTCGTGTCGTAGGGGACGGGCTCCTCGTCGTAGAATGCTGTTGAGATGTTGGAGTGCTTGGCGTCGACGCCCACCACCGTCACGTCGCGGCCTTCTTTTTCGGCCTGCTTCTTCACGTAGCGGGCACTCCCGCTGAGGAGGCCTCCGGTGCCCATCGCGCTGACGAGATGGGTAATCTCGGCACCGGCCTGCGCCCAGAGTTCCGGTCCCGTCCACCGGTAGTGGACGCCTGGGTTGGATTGGTTGTGGTACTGGTCGACCAGAAACGCGCCCTCGTCCTCGGCGAGGCGCCGCGCCACGGCCCGGTAATGGTCGGGGTGGTCTGAGTCCACGTCTGGGCATTCGTGCACCTCCGCGCCGAAGGCCTTCATGTAGCCGACTTTGTGCGGGCTTGTGCCTTCCGGGCACGTAAGCTTGCACGTGACGCCCAGGCGGTTTGCCACGAGCGCCACTGCCCCGGCCGTGTTGCCGGAACTGGCCTCCACGACCGTGTCGTACGCGCCGTCTTGAAGCGCCTCCGTCAGGATGCCCATCGCAATCCGATCCTTCATCGATCGGGTGGGGTTTTCCGACTCCAGCTTGCAGAGGAGGCGACCGTCCTCGACGCCCGGATACGCAATCATCGGGGTATTGCCGATCCGGCTCAGCACAGGATCGTCGGTGGGAAAGGGGGAGGGGGGCAGCGGAGAGGGAGACTGCGGGGAGCGAAGCGTCGCATCGGTCTGCATGGGCGGTGGACGAAGGGTCGGTGGGAAAACGTCATCAACTCTGCTAATGGGACCGCTCGGCCCCGCACGTGTTCGACTTCGGAGCCGGGAACGAAAGAGTGCCGCAGGGTGAACGACCGGCATCTCGTATGGTTGCCACGGGGGAGCGCGACCCGCCCGTCTCTTGCCCCTCGATTCTCACCGCGCCTCCACGCGCATTCCATCCGACAGCTCGTTGCCCGGATGGGTGATGACGGAGGTTCCCGCACTCAGCCCATCGGTGACCTGTGCCTGAAGCCCACTCCGGTGGCCCACCTGCACGGGCTGGAGCTGGGCCCGTCCGCCCTGCATGACAAACACGGCCCACCCCCCGTCGTGTCGGAAGAGGGCGCTTTGGGGCACCTGCAGGACATCGGCCTCCGACCAGAGGATGTAGCGGGCCACGACGCGATACCCAGCGCCGAGCTGATCTGGACCCGGGGGCAGTGTGGCGAAATCAGAGAGCACTTCGACTCGCTGTTGCTCTACGCCGAGTGCCGACACTTCGGTGTGGCCGCCTGGGGCAACGACACGGACCGTCCCGTGCAGCGTCTGATCGCCGCCCCAGCGCACGAACTCGACAGGCAGGCCTGCCGACATCCGAACAGCGTCCGACGAGAGCACGTCGGCGGTTACCTCCAGCGAATCCAGATTGCCGAGGGTAAAGAGAGGCGTGCCTCCCTGCACAACGCCCGCACTCTCCTGCTGAATCTGCATGATCCGCCCATCGACCGGTGCCTCGATCGTCACGCGCGCGCCCAAGGCCTCGGGATTGGTGACCTCGCGGTTGAGCCGGCTCCGGGCCGCCTGCAGTTCCTGTCGGGCCTGCTCGACAGCCGCCTGGGCCGCCTGGTACTGGGCCCTCGCCTGTCGAAACTCAGCCTGTGCGGTCTCCAGCTCCTGCGCCGAGGCCGTGCCTTGTTTGTGCAGCCGCTGGATCTGCTCAAACTCCTTTTCTGCGCGCTCGAACGTCGCCTCGGCCGCCTCTGCCTGGGCCTCCGCTCGCCGCAGCGCGGCCCCCGCTGCCTGCATCTGCGCCTCGGCCTCCTGGTACCCGCTGGCCTCGAGGATCCGCGAGGGCAGGGCGGCGAGCCGAGCGATCACTTCGCCCTCCTGCACTCGGTCGCCCAACGTGACGGGCACGCGCTTCAGGTAGCCCGTGGTGGGGGCCGAGACGACGTACCGCTCACGGAGCTGGGTCTGCCCCTCTTCTTCCACCGTCACGCGCATCGAGTCGCGCGTTGCCTGCTCCACCGTCACCAGCGTCGCCTCCGGCCAAAAGCCGTATGCGAGCAGCCCAATTACGACAACGACAACCACCCCAATCGCCACCTTCCGATTCCAAACCATGAGCTCCAATATCTCACTTGAAAGTTCGAGTTACACATCCGAAAAATCCCTCCCTCGACTCTCGAGCCTCCACGCTTCCACGCTTACTCACGAGTTTTCAACACCTCGATCAGATCGAGCCGTCCGAGGCGACGCCACACGACGGCCCCGGAGATGAGTGCCGCGCCGAGGACGGCCGTGGCGGCAAGGGCATACGCACTGCGGCTGATGACCAGCGGGAAGCGGTAGAGCTCCGTCTGAAATCCGGCAACGACGCTGTAGCAGAGGCCCCAGCCGACGCCGAATCCAACCGGAATTGCAAGGAGTGTGAGGAGGGCCAGCTCGCCCAACAGGATGTAGCCGATCTCACCCCGGGTCAATCCGAGCACGCGCAGGCTGGCGAGCTCACGGGCCCGCTCCGAGAGGGTCACCCGAGCGGCGTTGTAGACGACACCGAAGGCAATCGCCCCGGCAAATAGTGTCAGGACGAAGGTCATCGTGAGAATCATGCTGCCCATCGTGTCGAGAAAGGACTGCATGGCCCGCGCCTGGGCTTCCACGCTGGCCACCCGGGGACGGTCGTTGAGGGCGTCGATGGTGGCAGTCCGGCGGTGCTCGTCGACGGCTAGGTAGGCCCCCGAGAGGGCGTGTTCCTCTCGCATCAGTCGGTTGAGCGCGTCCATCTGCATGTAGGCTCCCACCCCGATGAACTGTTTTGTCCGTCCCGATACGGGCACCCGGCGGGTTGGGCGTGCCCCCTCCAGGACCCTCACCCGCAGCGTGTCGCCCGTCTCCACCGCGAGCACGTCGGCGAGATAGTCCGAGAGCATGAGGCCGGCGGATGGAATCTCAATCGGTGCAAGGGATTGGTTCAACGGACGGCGCAGCGTCGGATTCGGGGCGAGCCCTTCGATTCCCGTCCGGTACGACCGGTGCTCATTCTTCAGGCGTACCGGCACACTCCGGAACGGCTCCACTGTCTGCACCCCGCGGAGGGCCGCAAGTTCGTAGAGGGCGCCGGCCGAGGTGGGCTGCGTGAAGGTGACCGTCAAGTCCTGGCGCTGCGATCGGTTGAACTGCACGTCGAGCATAACGTCCAGCGCGTCGCTGGAGAAGGTGCCTGCGATGAGGATGGCGACGGCCATGGCGATGCCCACGACCGACAGCACAGCCTTGAGGGGACGGCGCTCCAGGTGTCGCAGAATCATGCGCGTGGGCTGGTCGAAGGCCCCCTGCAGGCCCAGGCGTTCCAGGAGCGTCTCGCGGTAGGTTGCTGGCGAGGGGGGGCGCATGGCCTCGGCCGGCTGGAGGATGACGGCCTGCCGCACGGCGTAGAGCGTGCCCGCGAGTGCTGCCGCGACGGTCGCTCCCACCGCGATGAGAATTGTTCTCGCCCCCAGCGAATAGTATAGTTCGGGCAGCCGAAAGAAGGACAGGTAGAACGCAGCCAGCTCCCGCCCCATCCACGCGCCGAGACCAATGCCGACCGTCACGCCCGACAGCACGATCACCAGCACCATGCCCACGTAGTGCAGGCCGATGGCGCGGTCGCCGTACCCAAAGGCCTTGAGCGTCGCAATCGTCTCGCGCTGGGTTTGGATGATGCGCCCCACCACGACGTTGAGCAAAAAGACCGCCACGGCCAGGAAGATGAGCGGCAACACGGCAGTGAACTGCTCCAGGCCCCGAAGCTCCTCCGTCAGGTAGCGGTGCGACACCTGATCCTTGCGGAGGTAGGCGTCGCGGCCGCCGTAGGGGGCCAGCACGTGATCCACCCGATCAAGAACCGTCTGCGGCGCAGCGCCGGCGGTAAAGGAGAGCGACACGTCGTTGAAGGCGCCGTCCATGTCATACGTCGCGGCGAGGACGGGGCGGGGCATCCAGAGGACGCCGAACCGCTCGTTGGACGGGAAGAGGCTCCCCGGTTGGATCTGGTACACGTACTCGGGGGAGAGCACGACCCCCACGATCGTCAGCGACCGCCGCCGGCCGTTGATGATGGCTCCAATCTCGTCTCCGGGATGCAGGTTGTGAGCCTCCGCAAACACCTCACTCACAGCCGCTTCCGATTGCTGCCCGGCGTGGGGGAGTCGCCCCTCCCTCACCACGAGGTCGTTCAGGACCGGCTCGCCCTGCGCCGGAAGCGAAATGAGCCGCCCGGTAATCGGCTCATCGAAGTCGGCCACATCCAGGCGGGCATCGGCCACCACGCGGGTCTGCACGGCCGCGACGCCCGAAATCGATTGGAGGCGGCGCTTCGTGTCGTTCGGCGCGCGTTTCAGCGAGGCAAACGCGTCCGCGAATCGGGTCCGCTCGTAGAAGGCCTGCTGGGAGCGCGTGAGCGCATCCATCGTCCCGGAAAAAGCGACGAACGTCGCCACGCCACCCACGATCACGACCGCGATGGCGAGGGCCTGTCCCCGCATCCCCCACAGGTCCCGCAGCAATTTCTTGACGATCGCGCGCACCGTCCGAATGTGGAGTTTGGAATGTGGAGTGGCCCCTTCTGCCCTCGATCCTCAACTCTCTTCCCTCAGCCCCCAAATTGCTACCATGAAAGTGATTTCGCTGGCACCTGCTCGGAAATAATCTCCACCTCTCGCACCTGCCCGTCACTCAGGTGAATGACCCGCTGCGACATCTTCGAGACCACCTGATTGTGCGTGATGAGCGCCGTCGTCGTCCCCAGTTCCTCGTTGATCGTCTGCAGCACGTCGAGCACGATGACCCCCGTTTCCGAGTCGAGCGCGCCGGTCGGCTCGTCGCAGAGCAGCACCGCCGGACGTTTGGCCACGGCCCGGGCGATGGCGACGCGTTGCTGCTGGCCACCGGAGAGCTCGGCCGGAAAGTGATCGGCCCGGTCGGCGAGCCCCACGAGGTCGAGCGCCTCTATGGGCTCCATCGGATCGCGGGCAATCTCAGTGACGATGGCGACGTTTTCCTCCGCCGTGAGGCTCGGGATGAGGTTGTAAAACTGGAAGATAAAGCCGACGTGGAAGCGCCGATACAGCGTCAGCTGCTCCTCGTCGGCGTTCGTGAGATCCCAGCCGCGGTGGTGCACCGTGCCCTCCGTGGCCGTGTCCAGCCCGCCGAGGATGTTGAGGAGCGTCGACTTTCCGCTGCCCGAGGGCCCGAGCAGCACAACGAGCTCGCTCGAGTAGAGCTCCAGATCAATGCCCCGGAGCGCGTGCACCTGCGTCTCGCCCATGTCGTAGATCTTGGTCACGCCCCGCGTCTCAAACACCGCGTCGCCGGGCTCGACGGGTGCCAGATCCGCGTCCAGCGAGTCTGGCGCCGTGGCCTCCCCGCTTCCGAATACGTCTTGCATCATGTTTTTCATTGTACGGAGCGGCTGTTCTGGTCGACAGGTTGTCCAAGTTCACCGACCGCCCGGGCGAGCGCCGCCCGAGCGAGGGCGTAGTCGGCCTGCGCTGCGGCGAGCTGTGACCGGACCTCGCGGAGTGCGCGCTCAGCGTCGAGCAGGTCCGAGACGACGACCATGCCCTCTTCGAACCGCGACTGTACCGACTGGTAGGCGGCCCGTGCGCTCTCCAGACTCGTTTCGGCGGCCCTCACGGCCTGCCGCGCCTGCGCCACGGCCTCGACTCGCTTCCTCACCTCGTTCCGAACCGACTGGCGCTGGTCCTGCAACTCGTAGCGGGCCTGCCGCCACTCCGCCTGGGCTCGGTCGGCCGCGGCGTCGGTGCGAAAGCCGAGCGACAGGTCCCACGAGAGCGTCACGCCGGCCTCCCAGGTGCCCTGGAAACGGTCCTCCGGCGGGAAGAGCTGCTCGTTGGGGCGGGCGTAGAGATAGGAGCCGGAGAGGATCACCTGCGGGTACCAGTCCGACTGCGCCACGTCCACCTCCGACGCCCGGGCCTGTGCCGTCTGCCGCAGGGCGCGGAGGTCGGGGCGCTGCTGCGCGGCCCGCTCGACCAGCGCGGCGGGCGACTGATCGACCGAATCAACTGTCACCGTGTCGGCGAGCGCGACCGCGACCTCCAGCGAGCGGCCCATTAAGTCGTTGAGGGTGCGGCGGGCACTCTGCACTGCGTTCCGTGCCTGGAGACGCTCCGCCCGGATCCGGTCGCGGCGGGCCTTCACCCGGAGCACCTCGGCGTCGGTGGCTCGACCGGCAGCGCGCTGGTTGCGAACGTCGGTGAGCCGTTGTTCAATGAGACGGACGCCCTTCGCCATCGCTTGTGCCTGAACCCGCGCCCGGTAGAGCTCCCAGTACGTCGCACGCGTCTCGAAGGCCACCTCCTGCTCCGTCGCATCCACGCGGGCCCGGGCCGCCCTCGTGCGAGCCTGCGCCGCATCGTGCTGGTTCGGAATCCGGAAGCCTGTAAAAAGCGGCTGCTCTACCGACGCCCGGGCCGCGTACCGGTTCAGGATGGCGGGGGCGAAGGTGACCGGCTGCTCTCCCGATCCGGGGACGCCCGGCAGTTCAACCGTGTAGTCGACGTTGTCGCTCAGACGGCGGTAGGACGCCTGGCCTCGCACCACTGGAAACCACGCGCTGCGCGCCTCGCGGGCCGACGCTGCGGCGGCGACGGCCTGCTGCTCTGCAGCCTGGATCGTCGGGGTCTCCCGCAGCGCCCGCCGCACCGCCTCGTTGACCGTGACGGTATCGGCCGCGGCGGCAGGGCCTCCTCCCGACTCGGGCACTTGGGCACCGGTAGGGGCCGCGCAGATCAATCCTGTAAGTCCGAGGACCAGTGCCAGAACGAGGACCGGAGACGAATTGCGAGCGAGGGACATGTCGGAAGAGCCAGGGAGCGGAATGGACACAGCGAGTTTCAACAACGCAGCGACGCGCCGCTGCTGCAGTGCATCGGACTGCTTCAGGGAGCGTTTCGGGGCGAGTCTCCCGGCCTCGGCCGTTCAGACTCCGCTGGATCCGACGGGATTGAGGAGGATCCGTCTCCGTCACTCGCAATGTGGGCGTACTCCCGCCCAAACATCTCCCAGACGGTCAGGAAGAGTGCCCCGATGATGGGCCCGATGACGACGCCCGAGAGGCCGAAGAGGGCGAGGCCGCCGAGTGTGGTCAGCAGCACGAGGTAGTCCGGCATCTGCGTGTCGCGGCCCACCAGGATGGGGCGCAGCACGTTGTCGGCGAGGCCGATGATGACGGTGCCGAAGATGAGGAGCAGGAGGCCGTCGAAGGGGCGCCCGATGGCGATGAGGAGGGCGGCGGCCGGGACCCACACGATGGCCGCTCCCACGGCCGGCAGGAACGAGAGCACGGCCATCACCACGCCCCAGAGCGCCGCGGCCTCGATGCCCAGAATCCAGAAGATGAGGCCGCCGAGGAGGCCCTGCACGAGGCCGATCACGATCGTTCCTTTGATCGTGGCGCGGGACACCTCGGCGAACTTTCGGAAGAGCTGCCGCTCGCGGGCGTCCCCGATCGGCAGGGCTCCGATGATCTGCTCCAGGAGCTGAGCCCCGTCTCGCAAAAAGAAAAACAGGAGGTACAGCATCAGGAAGAGCAGCGCTGTGCCGCGCAAAGCATTCTGGCCAAACGCGACCAGGTTCGTAGCGAGGAACTGGCTGACCCCAAGGGCCGCGTTCGAGAGCTGCACCTGGAGCTCCTTCAGGGTCACGCCGAAGCGCTCCAGCAGGTCGGCGAGGGCCGGAAGCATCGCCCGAAAGTCGCTAGCGGTCAGCGGCAGGGTCATCTCACCGGTGGCGAGGCGCTGGTACACCGACGAGGCCTCTGCGGCCACCAGCAGGCCCACGAGCAGCAGGGGAACGATGACGATGAGAACAATCGTCATGATGGTGCTCAGCGACGCCAGGACCGAGGATCCGCCCAGTTTTCGCTCCCACCACTGGAACGTCGGGTAGAAGAGCGTCGCCAGCACGACCGCCCAGAAGATGGGCTTGAAGAACGGCCCGATCAGCCACAGAAACGCCAGGGTGACCAGCAGGAGAAGGCCCAAAAAGAAGGCCCGCTGGAGACTCTGTTCACACATGGTTGACGTGTGGGCGTCTGGGCGTGTGGGCGTTTTGCGTTGAGAGTTGTGCGTTCTGCATGAGGTGTTTGAGGTTGGCGTTGGGGAGGGCGTGTGGGCGAAATGGGGGTTGCTCTCTCGCTCATTCCCTTTTCGCCCATACACCAACTGCGGTCCGCGGTCTGCCGTCCGCCGTCTTGTGGTAGGCCAAACGAGAGTGCTTGCTGGCTACCCCTCTCCAAGGCGGCCCATGCGCCTCTGAATCACTGATCCTCCGTCATTGCGTCGACGAGGCGCTGGGCAAGGGCTTCGCTCTTCAGGAGTCCGGCGTCGGGGAGGCGGGGGACGAACCGTGCCCAGTCCTCATGCTGCCGGTAGGCGCGGCGCAGGAACGGAATCGCGTCGTCAATGCGGCCCTGGTCGGCGAGGGTGATGCCGACCCAGAACGGCGCCTCGCCGTTCGTGGCGGAGTCGGGGACGATCTCCATGGCCTGCCGGTAGCTTCGCATCGCGGCGTCGATGTCGCCCGCCGTCACGTGCGCGTCGCCCTGGTTGAGCTTGCGGTACGCCCGCTGCATGCGAGCCAACCGCTTTAACTCCTGCACCGGGGAGGCGTGGTCCTGAATGCGGAGATCGAAGAGGCGATTATTCCAGGACTCCCCGGTCGCCGAGTCGCGCACCACCAGCAGGGCGGCGGACTGTTTGCCGCGAATGTCGCCCCCTGCGGTTTGGGCTGCTTCGAGGGCCGCCAGGAGCCGGGCCGCGAGGTCGCCGTCGGCCGACTCGTAGGCCTCGGCCATGGCGGGCCACACGTCGTCGTTCGCCATCATGTTGGCCTGCACGGAGTACTGAGCTCCGGTATGGTGCCCGGCCGCCGCCACGGCGTTCTTGCCGGTGTGGGCAACTACGTTCCCGTCGTCGTCCACCATCGCCACCTGCCGCACGGCGCGCCCGTCGTCGGTGGTGACGAGAGCCTTAAGGGCTTCCTCCGCAGTGCGGCCATGCCGCATCAGCTTCAGGCCGAGCGGGCCGTACCGCGGATCGACGAAGGACTGGGTGGCCACGGCGCCGACGTCCGGCTTGGCCCACGGCACGATGGAGCCGACGCTGAACCAGTGCGACTGCACGGCCACGCCCAGCTGCCCGGTCGCCGAGTCGCGGGCCACGATCGAGTAGGTCGCCACGGGCCGCCGCGTCGAGAGGGCCTCGTCATCGTCCGCGAGCCGGTCCGCCGGGGACCCACTCCCGTTCTGAGCAACGGCCGGACACGAGACCGCGAGCGCAAGGAGAAGAAGAGCGGCTATGCGGAGGCGAGAGGGAAGCATGTGGGAGCGGTGATTTTGACGGCACGATGCAATTTTAGGATAGGGATGCGCCGCCGAAATCGCCACTGAGGGTTGTTGGTTGGTGTTTTGGTGGATTTGAGGCTCTGGGTGCATGGACGCTTTGGATGCGTGGACACACCTGAGGCATGGAGGATGCAAGACGCTGGATTCGTCCTCCTTCCTCTACGCGTCCGCACTTCCCCGCTTCCCCACTCCGCACTTCCATCCTTCCAAACGTCCATACGTCCGCACGCCGCAACCAAGCTGCGCACCGCTGCGTATCTGTTCTGGGACGATACTCCTTGGGACCGCGTGCTGCTCGTGCTCCCCGACGCCGGGACCGATCTCCTGTTCTCCCGAGCCCAACGCCCGTCCTTGATCCATGCAGTCGTCCTTCTTCGCCGTCACCTCCCCGCCGACGTGCGAGCCGATCAGGAAGGCCGCCGCCTCGTCATCCGTTCGCCCGATCGGTTTGAGGACTGGCTCGGGGAGGTTGACGCAGGCGGGGTCCTGGACAAGATTCGGGCGTTTCTGGGGGCCTGATCGAGCGTGAACTCTCCCCAAAACAGGGCCGAGTTCGGGGCATCGTCCCGTGCACCCTCCGGCAAGGCTTGCGCCCTTCGACGGCAACAGCTACGTTGAGACGCTATACGATACCCCTGACCTCAGTTCCCAAAGCTCGACCTCGCGGACATGGATCTCTCGCTTGGTTGGACGGCGCTCGTCGCCTTCGGCGTCATCAACGCGATGCTGCTCTCGGCGTCGCTACTGGTGTACGCGGAGCGGCGCGTCTCGGCCTTCATTCAAAACCGGCCCGGGCCCAACCGGGTGGGGCCCCTCGGCATCCTGCAGCCGTTCGCCGACGTGCTTAAATTCGTGCTGAAGGAGGACGTCCAGCCCGCGCAGTCGAACAAGTTCATCCACTCGATGGCGCCGGTCCTCATGGTCGTCATCGCCATGAGTACCGCGGCGCTCATTCCGTTCGCCGAGGGCGT
>CAZBIB010000033.1:0-9527 GCA_964491575.1 uncultured Salinivenus sp.
GGGGCCGCCGCCCTCTTCCTCCCGGTCATGACAGGGATTTCGAAGCGGGAACGGATCTCCATCTCAAGTCTCCTCATGCCGATGGGCTTCGCAGCCCTGCTCGGGGGCACCCTCACTATGGTGGGGACGAGCTCACTGATCGTCCTCAACGACTTGTTGACAGCGCGTGAAATCCAAGCCTTTGGCCTGTTTAGCGTGCTGCCCATTGGACTCGCCCTCCTGACAGTCGGCATCGGCTACTTTGCCGTGCTGGGCCCGTATGTTCTCCCTTCCAAGCGCGAAGAGAGTGACACGACGAGTCCCGGCCAAAAATTGCTCAATGTCTGGGGACTCTCCGATACCATCTACACCTTTCGGATTCCTCGCGAGAGCTCCCTCATCGGCAAGTCCGCAGAAGAATCCCGCATGGGCGCGAACCACAACGTGAATCTACTGGAGGTCTACGACAACGAGGAGTCCGATTACGACATCTGGCGGCACGTTCGCTTTGAGGAGAACCAGCGCATTGTCGTCCAGGGCCAGCGCGAAAATGTCAAGGCCTTTATGGAGACTCATAATCTCGACCTCATAGAGGAAGAAAACAAAGTTAACATCGGCTCAAGCGGGGGCTACTTGGAGGTGGTTGTACCCGCCCGGTCAAGTCTGGTGGGCAAGACTCTCCGGGAGGTGCCGCTGCGCGAAACCTACAACGCACAGGTGGTTCTTTTCTTCAGTGAAAGCGAAGTGATCGAAGAAGGATGGGCCGATCGGGTTATCCAAGCTGGAGACACGATGGTCCTCCACGCAAAATGGGACAGCCTCCAGTTCTTCAAGGAGAGCAAAGACTTTATTACGGTTACGCCCCTGGAGTACGACTTGAAACAGCCCGAAAAAGCATGGCCTGCTATAGCCAGCTTTGCAGGGGCCATTGCCCTGGTTTTGTTCCTCGATCTTCCCATCTCCATCGGATTTCTGACGGGGGCCATTGCCATGATTCTAGGAGGGGTCCTGACAATCGAGGAGGCCTACCGATCCATTGAATGGAAGGTGGTGTTTTTGATCGCTGGCCTCATTCCCATCGGGATCGCAATGGAGCAATCCGGCGCGGCGTCGGCCATCGCGGAGGCGATGGTTAGCCTCGTGCAGGGGGTGCACCCGTTTCTGATCTTGTTTGCCCTAGGGGTGCTCATGACCATTTTTTCCTTGGTCATGTCCAACGTGGCCGCCACGGTGCTCATGGTTCCATTGGTGCTTGAGCTGGCCGGGATCGGAGGCCTAACCGCTCAGGTCCTGGTTCTCCAGGTCGGTCTCTGTGCCGCCAACTCCTTTATTCTTCCCACGCACCACGTGAATGCCCTGCTCATGACTCCCGGGGGGTATCGGGTTCCTGACTATCTGCGAGCGGGAAGCATTCTTTCGCTTGTTTTTGTGACGGTGACCACCTCCATGCTCTACTTCTTCTACTTGTAGAACCCTGTTCTCGGCCTCCATTCCTCCCGCACAGCTCACTGCTTGCCCCCTACACTTCCCATTCTTGGAACCGGACCCCAACCAGCCCTCCTTCACTCTAACTACATAGAGAAACCCGAAGCCCCCTCCATCAATATCCTATGGGTGGTGCCCTGGGACGCTCTCGTTACCGAGAGCCTACCCCTCCGTGCGGCACCTTGCTTTCGTTGACGCTGACCGCTGTTCATTCTGACGAATCTGCTCATCCATGAGGTCCCGTTCCGCAAGAAGCCAGAAGGTGCAACCTCATACGCGAAGTGGAGAGCTCACGTCTCAGTCGGGGATTATTACGGGGCGTCTCGCCGACTGGGCCAACGCCCTGGAAACCACGAGCTCTGAGCTGCTGGACGCAATGGACCGTGCCGGCGTGGATCCCCTTATTGACACCGGTGCACCGAAAGACGGTGAAGGCCACCAGCGTCCGACGAATCCCGAACTCCGCTGTATTGCCCTGACGGAAGCAGACGTCGGCCGGGTAAGCGCCGAGCTGCTCGAAATTGCCCCTGTGGAAGCGAAATAAGGAGAACGGCTCCCTCCTTTTGTCATGCGAGGGGCGCGTCCTCCCAGATCAAGCGTCTCTCCTCTAAAACGTCCTCCTAGGGGCCGGTCCCGCCCCAGTTCTTCGGGACGGCCCCTCTCGTTGCACGTCCCTCTTCCTATCCCGCAACCTTCTGGGCAACAAGGTTTGCCGCCTCGTCCATGAGGCGTTTGAAGCGATGAGCCGTTGCGACATTCTCGAAAACGAGCTTCCAGCGGTGCGTCTTGACCCGGGTTAGGGTAAAGTCCGACGGATCGAAGCCTGCCGGCACGGCGAGATGAACAACGGCATACATGCGTTTCTTGGTGTCGGTCGTCACCGTAACTACATTCTCGTGACGCTCGACGTCGATCGGTATCATTGCCCTGACGGATGTTGCGGAAATCATGGTTAAAAACCCCCCGGTCTTCGAGGATATACCTGAACCTGACGCTACTTTCTCTCAGGTGCGCGAACCACAGTCCCTCCCGAAGGGGACTGATGCACAGTCGCTCCCCGAGTGGGAGTCAGAGACTGCGGCGATGACTGGGTACTGCCATTAGAGTCCGTGAGGACGACCTGCAGGCTCCCATTCGGCCCCTCCACGGTAATCGTTACGGCTTCAGCCACAGGCTCTTCCGGGTTCTCCTTCCCCTCTACATCTGCGACGACTTCGAAGTCGAAGGTAGTAATCCCGGGCCCCGTCACGACATCCTCCTGACCGAAGCCATTGTCCGTACTATTAATGGCCGTATCGTCGAGCGTAACCTCAGTGTGTCCGACGGCCTTTACGTTCGTGCCCTCGGCCTCTACCTGGATGGTCGTGCCGGGAGCAAGGGGATTTCCGTTCTGCACATCCCGCACTGTCAAACTAAAAGACTGGGGCGGTTGCGTCTGCACTGTGTCCGGGTCCGGGATCACTTCTGGGCGTCCGGAAAAGACGACGGGAATCCTTTTGGAAATTGTGTTCTCATTGCCCGTCTCGGCCGGATCGGCACAATTGTCCGGGTCCACGATGGTGTTCGCGTCGTCGGTCCCCACAGTCTCCGCTCGGATCGTTGCGACCCCCCCCTCCGGAAGCGGCTCCGCGGAGGTGAGAGAAACCGACCCGCGGCCCTCCTCGTCGGTCTGAAGAGATCCACCAATGAGCCCCGCATTTGTGCTAAAGGAGACGGACGTTCCGGGCACCACAGGATTCCCAAACTTGTCTCCTACAAAGACACTGACGGGATTCGAAACGCCAAATTCCGTGAGGCCAGGAAAGTTGGATTGCTCGGGGGCGAGGCTGAAGTGACACTTATTGGGGAGTCCTCCGTGAATAGTAAGACTCACCGGTTTGGACTGGAATTCAGTTCCGTCGGGTCTCTGTGTTTGAGCCACTAATTGCACCACACCGGCCGTCTTTCCGCTCGATACGTTTACGGTAGCCTGACCCTGGCCGTTGGTCTGCACAGTGCTGGGCGTGAGCGTGGCATCTCCTGGCTGCTGCGCAAAACGGAAATTCACGTCGACCGCCTGCTGCGCCTCAATCGCCCTGCCCGTCGAGTCCACGACCTGGAAGGTGAGCCGAGCGATGCTGGTCCCCCCACTCTCCTGAATGCGAATCGTACTCTCCGATTGATCCTGGAGAAGAATATCTGTGGGCCGCCCCGGTTCGCGGTTTTCCTCGCCCCCAATACTAAGCGTGAATCCCAAGTCCGACACCGTTCCCCCGTCAGGCGACACCTGCCGAACCTGTTGCACACTATCGCCCTCCTTGGAAACAGTGATGGTTACTTCTACCGTCTCATCGATCTCCAGGGCCGCCGAAAAACGACCGAGCGAGTCCGTTTGGGTGGTGCGCTCTACCTCCTCGCCATCGCTGTCCGTGAATTCAAAAAGCACCTGGGCGTCTCCAACGGGATTCGAGGCAGCATCTAGCACCTCGCCGGAAAGGGTCACGTCATCGGCCCCACCTCCGGCCAGGTCGCACCCGACCATAACGACCAGAGCAATTACGGCAAAAGTGAAGGTTCGATAAGCACGACGCAGAGGAAAGGAGGACATGAGAGCAGAAAGTAGATCGAGAGCCAGTGCACGAGTCTATACGGCAAGAAGTGTTCCTACACTGGAGACCGGTCCCTGGACCGTTCAGACGAGTCGGCTCGGTCCGTTCTTCTTTCTCAGCACCCAAATTCTGGAGCAAATCTCCTTTCTACTAAACGTCTCTTCCTGTTGAAGAACGATCGCCCCGGAAGGACGCTTTTCCGGGACGTGGGAGGCCTGAGGGGCATGGTCTTTCGCACACCTGGACAGAGTCCCCTCTTCTCCGACACAAGAATCCAGGCGACGTTAGAATTTTCGCTGGTCCCAAATCGCCGGAGCCCGGGAACGTTCAACGAATTCTGCCGACCTACCCGCCTACCCGGTTACTAAGGATTTCAACTCGGGAACCGAGCCGCGGCGAGTTCAGACCCTCTCTACAAAGCCGAAACGGGACAGGAGAAGTGTAGAAATGTCCCTTCCGATAACAAAATGACCCCGCGCCCCGGGCGGCAAGCCCTTTTCCGGGCGCAGGCAGCAGAAGAAAAGTCGGTCCCCACCGATCCTCCTACTCAGCAAGATTCTGATCGTCCGGGGCGGTCCCGTTTCCCTGCGAGAACGGAAGGGCCCGGAGCTCAGAGTCAACGGGCTGAAACGACCGATCCTCCCGCTGCTCCACGAAGAAATTAGAAGCGTTGTCTCCAACGTGGAGCCACAGATACTGCTGACGCGCCAGTTCGAGGAGAGCCAGGAACGTGGCAATCACAAATCCCCTGGACTCAGCCCCCACCAGCTCCCGGAAGGAAACCTGCGAAGCCTGTTGCAGTCGCCGAAGAACGTATCGCTGTTGCTCTTCAATGGTGTGCTCGACAGGCTCCACCTCGTGCACCAGTTCGTCATTTTCCTCTCTGTCTTCCTCGAGAACTCGTCCAAGAGCCTCGACCAATTCAAAAACGGACGCATCGACTTCCACCTCGTGATCTTCTTCCATCCGCTCCCGGTCTTCGCTCGCGTCACCCCGCGCGAAGTGCTCACGACGATACTCCTGCCGGGTAGACAACTGGTCGGCTGCCTCCTTGAAGCGGACGTACTCGAGGAGCCGTTCGACGAGCTCGCGACGAGGATCCACCGCCTCCCCCTCCTCGTCGGTCTCCTGCGAAGGCAAAAGCATGCGGGCCTTAATGTTAATCAAGAGCGCCGCCATGTAGATAAAATCCCCTACGCCGTCGAGATCTATTTCCTCCATGACCCGCACGTAGGCAAGATACTCGTCCGCAATGCGAGCGATGGGAATATCGTAGATGTCAATCTCGTCCCGTTTGATAAAAAACAGGAGCAGGTCCATGGGCCCCTCAAACTGCTCCAGTTCTACACGGTACATGATTGTTTGCGCTTCGTTAAAAGGCTGAGGAGGGGGTTCGGATGGGAACGGTGAACCTCCACTTTCCCCCTATACGAAAGGCGAGAGCCAAGGGCCCTCGCCTTTCGCAGTTGCAGCAAAGTCAGCATCCGGAGCCTTCTACCCGGCGGTCAAACGGACCCGTTACTCGTCTTTCTCCCCGTCTCCTTTCGAAACAAACGGCTTCCGCGTGAGGCGCATCTTCCCGTCGTCGTGAACTTCGAGGAGGTGAACCTTCACCTTGTCGCCCACCTCAAGATAGTCCTCGACGTTCTCGACGTAGTCGTGGTCAATCTCGGAGACGTGAAGGAGGCCGGTCTGCTCGGGCATGATTTCGACGAACGCGCCGAAGTCGCGAATGCCCTTTACAGTCCCGATGTAGTCTTCGCCTTCCTCGGGCACCGCCACGATCTGCTTGACCCGTTCGATGGCCGCCTCGGCGTCGTCCTGGTTGGTCGCCGCAATCGTCACGATGCCGACGCCCTCTTCTTCCTCCACGGTGATTTCGGTGTTCGTCTCTTCCTGCACGCTCTTGACGACCTTGCCACCCGGCCCAATGACGGCGCCGATGCGCTCGGGGTCGATCGTGAGCTTAGTGAGACGCGGCGCGTACTCGGAGAGCTCTGGTCGCGGCTCTGCGATCGCGTCCTGCATGCTGTCGAGAATGAAGGAGCGGGCCTCGCGGGCCTGCTTCAGAGCCTTCAGCATCACGTCTCGCGAGAGGCCCTCGATCTTCATGTCCATCTGGCAGGCCGTAATGCCGTCGCGGGTGCCCGTGATCTTGAAGTCCATGTCGCCCAGGTGGTCCTCCTGGCCGAGGATGTCGGTGAGGACGGCCGTCTGGTCGCCCTGCTGAACGAGCCCCATTGCGATGCCGGCCACCGGCTTGTCGATGGGCACGCCCGCGTCCATGAGGGCGAGGCTGCCCGCGCAGACGCTCGCCATCGACGAGGAGCCGTTCGACTCCATCACGTCGGCGTTGATGCGGATGGTGTACGGGAACTCGTTCTGCTCCGGAATGACCGGCCGCAAGGCGCGCTCGGCGAGCATGCTGTGCCCGATCTCGCGGCGCTTTGGCCCGCGGAGGAAACTGGCTTCGCCCACGGAGAAGGGGGGGAAGCGGTAGTGAAGGTAGAACGACTTGTCGGTGTCGGCAAAGACCTCGTCCACCGGCTGCACGTCCTCGGAGGTGCCGAGCGTGATAGAACCGAGCACCTGCGTCTCGCCCCGTGTAAAGATGGCGGAGCCGTGCACGCGCGGCAGGTAGCCGACCTCCATCCAGAGGTCCCGCACGTCGGTCCGCTCACGCCCGTCGATGCGCTTGCCTTCCTCAACAATCATGCTGCGCATCTCTGCCTTCTCCACCTCCCCGATAGCATCGCGGATGTCCGAGGCGGTGTAGCCCTCGGGGGTTTCGGCCTCGTCCCCCAGCACGTCGTCGACGGCCTGGTCCTTGATGTCGGAGATGCCGCCGTGGAAGGTTTCCTTGCTGTACGGACCGTGGATGTGATCCGCCACTTTGGAGCCGTACTGCTGCTTCATGCGCTCCACGAGCTCGTCCGGCACGAGGTCGGCCTCCCACTCGAACGGCTCTGGCTCGCCGGCCTGCTCCACGAGGCGGTGCTGCCCGCGGCACAGCCGCCGGATCGACCGGTGGGCTTCGTCGAGGGCTTCGATCATGCTCTCCTCATTGATCTCGTGGGCCTCTCCTTCGACCATCACGAGAGCGTCTTCCTTCCCCGCCACCACGAGGTCGATGTCGCTCTCCTCGGTCTGCTCCATCGTCGGGTTCACAACGTACTCGCCGTCAACGCGGCCCACGCGCACTTCGGCGATGGGGCCTGCAAACGGCGCGCCCGAGAGCATGAGAGCGGCAGACGACCCGACGCCGGCAATCACGTCCGCGTCGAAGTCCTGGCCCGCCGAGATGACGAAGTTCACGACGTGAACGTCGTGGTAGAAGCCGTCCGGAAAGAGCGGCCGCACGGCTCGGTCGATGAGCCGCGCCGTGAGCGTCTCTTTGTCGGTGGGACGGCCTTCTCGCTTGATGAACCCGCCCGGGACTTTCCCGCCCGCGGCAAATTTTTCTCGATAGTCAACGGTCAGGGGAAAGAAATTCGACTCGTTGACGGAGTCGCTGATCGTGGCCGTGGAGAGAACCATCGTGTCGCCCAGGCGGGCCACGACGGCTCCATCCGCCTGCTTGGCAATGCGGCCGGTCTCCAGGGACAGCGACCGTTCAGGGACAAACTCAATGTCTTGGATCTTGGCTTCAGGCTTCATAAGTCTCAGTCTGCTACGCTCAAAGTCAACAAAAGGCGAAAGGGGTTCCAGCACGCGGGCCGACGACCGGTACCCGGCCGTCACTGCGACCCCGACATACAAAACGGCCTCCCGACAGCCGCCGGGACGCCGTGAGGGGAATACTACTTCCGGAGCTCGAGCTCGTCTCGGATTGCGCGGTAGCGCTCAATCTCGTTTTCTTCGAGGTAATTGAGTAGCCGCCGGCGCTTCCCGACCAGATCGAGCAGCCCGTGACGCGTGGAGTTGTCGTTGGGATGCTCCTTGAGGTGCTCCGTAAGGCGTTGAATCCGCTTCGTGAAGATTGCGATTTGCACCTCGGGGGTTCCCGTGTCGTCCGGTCCGTTGCCGAACCGGTCTACAAGTTCCTGTTTCTCTTCCTTGGTAATCATCGTGCGGGGTGTGGGTACCTCTTTAGATTATGCCATGCTAAAGAAGAAACCGCGATCACTGTACAGCTTCGCGGGCGAAGACGCCGAGCCTACGTGCCACTTCCCCAGCCCCAGGGCCGGAACGGCCGGCCGTCAGGCCACAGCGCCGATAACAGTTCTACAATGCTTTTCGTCTTCCGAAAGTTGCGCCGCCAGGGCCTCCGCCGACTCAAACTTCTGTTCGTCCCGCAATCTTTGCAGGAACTGAACAGAGAGGCGCTCTCCGTACAAGTCGCCTTCGAAGTCGAGGAGATGCACCTCCACCGTCACGTCCATTTCGTCGAAGGTGGGCCGGCGACCGATGTTCATCATCCCGCCCCGCTGTTGGCCGTCGGGAAGTGTCACCCTGGTGGCGTACACGCCGCGTTTTGGGACGAGCTTGCGGACATCCTCGAGGGCGAGATTGGCGGTTGGATATCCGAGTTGGCGGCCCCGCCCCTCCCCTCTCGCCACGATGCCCTCAAGCCGGTAGGGTCGCCCCAGCCGCTCATTCGCCTGCTCGATGGCCCCTTCGTCGCGGAGCAGAGACCGGATGGCGCTCGACGACACAATGTCGCGGTCCACGTGCTGCGGAGGGATGACGTCAACCTCGAACCCGAAGTGATCGCCGAGTTCGCGGAGCAACTCTACGTCGCCGGCCCGGTCCTTCCCGAACCGGTGGTCGTAGCCGACGGTGATCTCCTGCAATCCAATCTGTGTGACCAGCACGTCCCGAACGTACTCCTTGGGGCCGAGCTGGGCAAACTCCGTCGAGAAGGGAACGACGACGAAGCGATCGAGGCCGAGATCCTCCAGCAGATCGGCCCGCTCGGCGACCGTCGTAAGCAGGGGCACCTCTTCCTTCTGAACGACGGTGCGTGGGTGTGGATCGAACGAGACGAGAGTGCTGGGGCCCGATTGCTCCTCGGCCCGGTGCTTCAGGTATTCGATGATCGCCTGGTGTCCCCGATGGACGCCGTCGAACGTGCCCACGGTCACGACCGAGCGGTCGTCGTGGGTGATGTTGTCCCAGCCAATCTCGCGCTTCATAAACCGGAGTCGAATCGTCGTCCTAGGATAGCGTCTCCTCCAGTGCTGCCAGCGTCCAACTGTCGTCAACCGAAAAGGTCCCGATGTCCGTCCGCCGGAGGGCCGTAAGGTGCGCCCCCACCCCCAGCTTCTCGCCCAAATCGCGAGCCAGCGCCCGGACGTAGGTCCCCTTCGAGCACTCAATCCGAACGGTGAGATCCGGGGACGCCCACTTGATCAGCTCGAAGCGGTCGACCCGTACCTGTCGCGGGGGACGGTCCACGGTCTCTCCCCGACGGGCCTTTTCGTAGAGCCGCTCGCCGTCCATTCGCACTGCGGAGTACATGGGCGGCACCTGCTC
>CAZBIB010000033.1:9627-19309 GCA_964491575.1 uncultured Salinivenus sp.
TCCGCGTCTCCGAGGCGGTGCTCCCGCTCTTCTCGGATGCGGTCGAAGAGGTTCTCCATCCGCTTGGCCTTCTCCAGCGACTCGTCGTGAAAGAACTTGAGCTCCGGAATCTCGCGGACCTGATGTCGGATCCGAGAGGCCAGCTTTTCCCGGATGTCATCGGTAAGGGCCTTGAGCTGTCGGAAGGTGGCCTCACGCTCCTCGGAGGTGTCGCCCATCACGCTCGCGTATACGTACGCGATGGAAAGGTCTCCCGTGACCCGAGCCCGCGTGATCGTCACCATCGGCTGAAGCTGGTCCGAATAGTCTCGCTGGAGGATGCGGGCGACTTCTCGCTGAACGAGTTCCGCGACGCGTTCGGTATGAATACTCATCTCCGGCAAGGGGTCAGGTGAATCGTCAGAGGACACACTCGGGGCGCAGACGGCGCCCGGGACTCGGCACAGGGGTTAGACTTCGAGCTCCCGCTGCTCCTCAACGACCACGTAGGTTTCGAACTCGTCCCCCACCTTCACGTCGTCGAAGTTCTCTACCGAAAGCCCGCATTCGTACCCGCTCTGGACCTCCGTCACGTCGTCCTCGAAGCGTTTGAGGGAGCTGATTTCACCCTCGTACGTCACGACGCCATCGCGGACGACGCGGACTTTGTGATTCCGACTGACGGTGCCCTCGTTGACGTAGCAGCCTGCCACCGTGCCCACGTCGGGGACGCTGAACGTCTCGCGCACCTCGGCACGGCCCTTGGTCTCTTCACGGCGCTCGGGGGAGAGCAGCCCTTCGAGGGCGTCGCGCACGTCCTCGATAGCCGAGTAGATGACCGAGTAGGTCCGGATGTCGACCTCCTCCCGGGTGGCGGCCTCACGGGCGCCGGAGGTGGGGCGCACCTGGAAGCCCAGGATGATGGCGTCGGACGCCCGGGCCAGCATCACGTCGCTCTCAGTGATGGCACCCACGCCGCTGTGGATGACGTTGACGGCCACCTCGTCGGTCTTCAGCTTGAGCAGGGCGTCGGAGAGGGCCTCCACCGAGCCGCCCACGTCGGCCTTGATAATGAGATTGAGCTCGTGGAACTCGCCCTCGGCCATCTGCCGGCTCACCTGATCGAGCGAGACCTGGCTCTGGCGTCGTAGCTCTTGCTCGCGGTGGATCCGCTGGCGCTCCTGCGCCACCTCGCGGGCTTCGCCTTCGCTCTCCATGACCACGAACTGGTCACCCACCTCAGGGGACCCATCGCAGCCAAGCACGAGTGCGGGCTGAGACGGTCCGACCGATTCGATGCGGTTGTCCCGCTCGTCGAACATGGCACGCACGCTTCCGCTGTGCATGCCGGCCAGGAAGGGGTCGCCCGTCTTGAGCGTGCCGTTCTGGACGAGGACCGTGATGACGTTTCCCCGGCCCTTCTCCAGTCGACTCTCAATGATGACGCCGGAGGCCTCGCGGTTCGGGTTGGCCTGCAGCTCCATAATCTCGGACTGCAGGATGACCTTGTCGAGCAACTCGTCGATGCCCTGGCCCGTCTCGGCGGACACCTCGGCAGACTGGACATCGCCCCCGTACTCCTCGACTAGCACGTTGTGCTCGGCGAGCTCGGCGCGCACCTTCTCGGCGTCGGCCTCGCGCTTGTCCATCTTGTTGATCGCCACCACGATCGGCACGTCGGCGGCCTGCGCGTGGTTGATGGCCTCCTTGGTCTGCGGCATCACCGAGTCGTCGGCAGCCACCACCAAGATCACGATGTCGGTGGCCTTGGCGCCACGGGCTCGCATAGCGGTGAACGCTTCGTGGCCGGGCGTGTCGAGGAAGGAGATGGCCTCGTCGTCGTGGTCGGTGAGCTCCACGTAGTGCGCCCCTACGTGCTGCGTGATGCCTCCTTCCTCCCCAGCCACCACGTTGGCGTTGCGGATGTAGTCGAGCAGCGAGGTCTTGCCGTGGTCGACGTGTCCCATCACGGTGACGACCGGCGCGCGCGGTTCGAGGTCTTCCGGATCGTCTTCCTCGACCACTAGGGCCTCTGCATCTCGTTCCGCGACGAACTCGACCTCGTAGCCGTATTCGTCAGCCACGAACTCGATCGTCTCGCGGTCGAGCCGCTGGTTGATCGACACCATCATGCCCGCGTCGAACAACGCGTCGATCACGTCGCTCACGGGCTCGCCGATGAGGTTGGCGAGCTCGCCGGTCGTGACGAACTCGGTAACCTCGAGGATATTTTCCTGCTCGCGCTTGCGCTCACGTCGGCGCTGTCGCTCCTTCTCATGGCGCTCGCGGCGGCGACGACGGCGACGCTGGCGCTCGCGACTGGCTCCCTGCTCCAGCTCCTGAAGCGTCTCCTGAATCGTCTGCTCGATGTCCTCCTCGTCGGGGCCGCCGCCCTTCTGTTTCTGCTTTTGCTGTTGCTTCTGTTTTCGGTCCTTCTGCTTCTTCTTGTCCTTGCTCTTGCTCCGTTCCTTTTCCTCCTTCTCTTCTTTTCTCTTGCGCTTGCGCTTGCGCTGCGGGCGCTGGAGCTGATCGCTGTCCATCTTGCCGACCACGTTCGGGCCCTTCAGGCGATAACGACCCGCCTTCAGGGTCCCGTCCTCCTCGCCTGCGGCTTCTTCATCGCCCGTGGCTTCTTCCTCTTCCGCAGCTTCGCCGGTTGCCTCGGTCGCTTCTTCGGACGGTGCCTCCGGAGTCGTTTCCGCCGTTTCCTCCCGAGTCGCCTCCGGCTGCTCGGTCTCCTCAGCCGGCGCCGTTTCGGGCTCCTCCTCGGCGACGGGCTCCTCGTCTTCGGTTGGTTCTTCGACTGGTTCCTCGCTCGGCTCTTCGGGCGGCGCTTCCGCGGCTTCCGGAGACTCCTCGGCAGGCTCTTCGACCTCAACGTCGGCTTCAGCGGTCGGAGCCTCCTCCTCAGCCTCCGCTGCCTCGTCTACTGTCTCCTCTTCCGCCGTCTCCTCGGGAGCCTCCGCCGTTGGTTCAGGGGATTCCTCCGTCGCCTCTTCAATCGGAGCCGTTTCCTCGTCAGGAGTTTCTTCGAGTTCCTCGGGCGCCTCCTCTGTGGCTTCGGCCGCCTGCGCCTCTTCCTCTTCGTCGGAAGGCTCAGGTTCGGGCTCGGCCTCCTGGTCTTCGTCGAGCGTGGCCACCTCGTCTCGCTGCGGACCGCCCCCGTCCTCCTGAGAACGAAGCTCCCGAATGCGAGAGGCCGCTTCCGCATCGTCGGCGTACTTCTCCCGCAAGACGAGGTACGCCTCTTCGTCAACGATCTTCGCATTGAGACCGGAGCCGGAGAGGGCATCCTCGTAGCCTTCGTCTTCCAAAAACTCGACCACGCGATCCTGGGACACATTCAGCTCCCTGACGACCTGGAAGAGTTTCTGTTCTTGAAAGTCTTTCGTCTTGGTTGCCATATGGCAATCGGTTGGTGCTCAGTCACCTGCGAGACAGAGAACAAGTCGTTCGTCCGTTCTACGAACCCGTCACGACTTGACCTCTGATTCTCCTTGAACGGTTTCAGATTCTTCAGCAGCCGCATCCGACGCCTCGCTCGGCTGCGGCTCCTCCGTGTCCTCCTCGGTCGTCGCCCCATCGGTCGATGCCGGCTCGGCCTCGTCATCCTCCGGCTTGGCACCGGCTTCCGACGCAGCATCTGCCTCGATGGGGGACGCATCCTCCGCACCCTCGACGGATTCGGAATCCCCCTCCGTCTCCATCTCGTCGCCCACGGTTTCGCGTTCAGTGGCCTCCGCCTGTTCGGAGGTCTCCTCGGGCGATCCATCCGGAGCTGACGAATTGTCCGTTGCCTCCCCGGTCCGTTCTCGGGCACGACCTTCGTCGGCCGATTCGCTGGGAGAGGTCCCGTCCGCCTCCTCGGGGACCCCGACCGACTCGACGGTAAAGCGCCCCTGCCGGATCGCCTCGATGATGCCCGGCCCCTTCTCGAATTCCGTCTCGATGATGTCCAATACGCGCTCAGCGGTCTCGCGCTCCAGGTCGGCGCGCCGAGCCAGGGCATCCACCGAGAGCTCGAGCACGGCCTTCCCGGTGTCACACCCGATCCGCTTAAGCTTCTCGATGGTCTCCTCCGTAAGTTCATCGCCAAACTGCTCGATGTCAATGTCCTCCTCGTCCGGCGGAATTTCGCGGTATACATCGAGCTCAAAGCCGGTCAACCGCGAGGCGAGCTTGATGTTGACACCCCGCTTGCCGATGGCCTGGCTCACCTCGTCGGCCGGCACTTCGACGCGGGCCCGGGGCGGATCCTCGTCCTCATTCAGGATCACATTCGTCGGCTCGGCCGGAGACAGCGCCCGGGCAATGAGTTCCTTCGGATCGTCCGACCACTGCATCACGTCGATGTTTTCGTCGGAGAGTTCCCGGACGACGGCGTTAATCCGAACGCCTTTCACACCCACGCAGGCCCCCACGGGATCCACCTTTTCGTCGTGGCTGGCCACCGCCACCTTGGCGCGGTCGCCCGGAATCCGGGCCACCTTCCTGATCTCGACGATGCCGTCGTGCACCTCGGGCACCTCCACCTCGAACAGGCGTTCCATGAAGACCGGGGAGGTCCGGCTCATCACGACCTGCGGGTCACTGCCGGCGTCCCGGCGCACCTCCTTCACGACCGCTCGAAGCATGTTTCCTTTCCGGTAGTGATCGCCCGGAATCTGCTCGTCGCGGGGCAGCACCAGTTCGGTGTCTTCATGCATCAGGAGCGTCTCGTGCCGGCGGACCTGATAAATCTCGCCGACCACGATTTCCCCGATCAGCTCGGTGTATTCCTGATACACCTGTTCCTTCTCGATGTCGCGAATGCGCTGGCGAAAGGTCTGCCGCGCAGTCATGACGGCGCGTCGCCCAAACTCGCTGATGTCCAGTTCGCCGGCCACCTCGTCGTCCACCCCAAAGCTCTCATCGATCTTCTTGGCGTCGGAGAGCTTGATCTCCGTGACGGGGTCCTCAAGGTCCCAGTCGCCCACAACCTCCTGAATGTGGAGAATCTGAATGTCGCCTTGGTTCGGATTGAAAATAATCTCGAAGGCCTCATCCGACCCATACCGCTTGCGGAGCATCGCGCGAAAGACATCCTCGACGATGATCTGCAGCGTGTCCCGATCCATGTCTTTGGACCGGGCAATGTCCCCAAATGAGGAGATCAGGTCTTCGCTTCGCATAATTCGTCTCGTCCTGTGAAGAAGTACGTCCGCTCGGATCGACCTTCAGGCCTTCCGCGGTCACCAGGGCAGCTCAATCCGCGCCTGGGTGATCGCCGCGTAGGGGAGCTGAAGGCGCTCCGCCGAGGGCAACTCAAGCTCAATCATTTCGTCATTGGCATCCATCAAGTCCCCAACCACGATCTCTTCTTCGTCCTCATCTTTAAATCGTACACGTAACGTGCGCCCAACGTTCTTCCGATACTGCTCCGGCATCGTCAAAGGACGCTTAATCCCCGGCGTGGAAAGCTCCAACTTGTAGCTTCCCTCCACCACATCCTCTACGTCAAGTAAAAAGCCCACCTCTTTGCTAATCAATGCGAGGTCGTCGTGTCCCATCTCGCCTTCGGAATCCACGTATACTTCGACGACGCGCGTGCCTTTGTGCCCCCGCACCTCTACGTCCACCAAAAAGTAGTCGGTTCCGGCAATCACCTCCTCGGTGAAACCGCGCACCCGGTCGGCAAGCTGCTGCTGCGTGGGATTCACGAGTATAACGTGTCAAGCGTCCAAAAGCACATAGTGCAAAAAAGCGCCCGACCCGACAGGCGGGACGAGCGCCAAACGCGACTCCAGGCTCCCGAAGCCGCCCTTCCAACTCATGATCGGAGGCCGCCATGAGCACGAAAAGGTGGCGCCTGCGGCCACCTTTTCCGCTGGAAACCAGCGTGACACGGCGAATGCGTATCGGAGTTGGTAACGACTTCCCCTGTTCGATGTTTCTGATTTCCTCGCCGATGCTCGCGCCTCCTCCGGCACGTGACAGGGAGCGAGGCCCCTCCGATCTGCCGACCCGACTCCCTAAATCGGAGACGTGTCCCGGTCCTTCTTGCCCTTCAACAGATAGGCCTTGATGAACGGGTTGAGTTTTTCCCCATCGAGCACGGACTCTGCATCCTCAATTTTCGTCTCCGTCCGGTGGTCGTTGACCATCGTATAGGGGTGCAGGACGTACGACCGGATTTGACTGCCCCACTCGATGCTCTTCTTCTGGCTCTCCAGCTTTTCTTTCTCCCGCTCCTGGATCTCACGCTCCGCCTGGTAGATGCGGCTCTGCAACATCTTCCGCGCGCGGCGGCGGTTCTGGTGCTGGCTCCGCTCCTGCGTGCATGCGGCGCGAACGGTGGTCTCCTTCCCATTCGAAAGCTCGCCGGTCCAGATGAGGCGTACGCCGGTTTCGACCCGGTTGACGTGCTGTCCCCCCTTCCCCCCCGACCGAAATGTCTGCAACTCGATCTCGCCCTCGTCCAGGTCCACGTCGATGCTGTCGTCCACTTCCGGGTAGACAAAAACGCTGGCAAAGGAGGTGTGACGTCGCCCATCGGCATCGAACGGCGAAATCCGAACCAGACGGTGGACGCCGGTCTCGCTCTTCAGTCGACCGTAGGCGTACTCTCCGCTCACGTTCAGGGTCGCGTTCTTGATGCCGGCCTCTTCCCCCGACTGCTGGTGGAGAAGCTCCGTCTCGTAGCCCTGCTCCTCGGCCCAGCGCACGTACATGCGGAGCAGCATCTCGGCCCAGTCCTGACTCTCGGTCCCCCCGGCGCCCGGGTTGATATTGATGATGGCGTCCCGCTCGTCGTCGGGGTCGTCGAGGAGGCTTTCCAGTTCCAGGCGATCAAGTTTCTTCTCAAGCGCGTGGGCCTCCGCGCTGATTTCATCGTCCATGTCCTCGTCTTCTTCCTTCGCGAGGAGCTGGAGCGTCTCGATGTCTTCGGCCTGTTCCTTCACGTCCTCCCAGGCCTCGATCCACTCTTTTTCGCGGGCGATGCGCTTTTCGATCTCCGTCGCCCGATCCGGATCGTCCCAGAAGTCCGGGTCCATCCGCTCCTGGTTCAGCTCCTTAACGGTCATGCGACGATCGTCTACGTCAAAGATAGCCCCCGAGCGCCTCTACGCGCTCGATAAGCTGTTCGAGATCCTCGTCTGAGTACGTGCTCATTGCGACACAAGTGGCTGAAATTCAGGGAGATAAATCGAACGTTCAGTGAGATTTTTCAACTTCCGCCTTCGCGCGGATGTTTCTGTTCTGCTCGGGCACGAGCTATGTGGAAAAAGGCTCAGTCACGATGCCGCGTTGCGAACCGATCGATTCGGGTAAGCGCCTCCTCGATGTCGGCGAGCCCGGTCGCGTAGGAGCAGCGCACGTACCCCTCCCCACTCGGCCCGAAGGCCGTGCCGGGGACGCAGGCCACCTTCTCCTCCTTCAGCAGCGTCTGCGCGAACTCTTCCGAGGACATTCCGGTGGCCGTGATGTCCGGGAAACAGTAGAAGGCCCCCTCCGGCTCGAAGGTTGGGAGCCCCGCGGCATTCAGACCCCGCACGATGGTCCGGCGGCGCTCGTCGTAGCTCTGCCGCATCTCTTCGAGGTGCTCCCGGCCGTCCCGCAGCGCGGCGATGGCCCCCTCCTGCGCCATCGTCGGCGCGCTCATAATCATGTACTGGTGCACCTTGTGCATCGCCTGCAGGAGCGGCGCGGGGGCGCAGGCAAACCCAATGCGCCACCCGGTCATCGCGTAGTTTTTGGAGAAGCCGCCCAGCAGCACGGTGCGTTCGCGGAGCCCATCCACCGTAGGGACGCACACGTGCCCCCGCTCGCGGGCCGTGCCGTAAATGAGCTGATCGTAAATCTCGTCGGAGACGACCATCAGGTCGTGGTTGATGACGAGCTGGGCAATCTCGCGCAGGGTCTCCCGCCGCAGCACCGCCCCCGTGGGATTATTGGGATAGCCGAGAAAGAGGACTTTCGATCGTTCGGTAATGTGGGGCTCGATGTCCGCGGCCGTGACCTGGAAGTCATTCTCGACGTGGGTGGGGACGTGCACCACATTGCCTCCGGCAAAGCGAGCGGAGGGACCGTAGGAGACGAAGCACGGCTCCGGGATAAGTACCTCGTCGCCCGGATCGAGGAGGGCCTGCATCGCCAGCTGCATCGCCTCGCTGCACCCAACCGTCGCGATGATCTCATTCTCCGGATCGTAGGAGAGCCCAAACCGCTCTTCGTAGTCCTCAGCGATGAGCTCGCGGAGCTCCAACATCCCGGCGTTCGAGGTGTAGCTCGTGCGACCGTTCTCCAGCGAGTCGATCCCGGCCTCTAGCACCGGCTCCGGCGACACGAAATCCGGCTCGCCGATGCCGAGCGAGATGACGTCGTCCATCGTGGCAGCGATGTCGAAGAACCGGCGGATGCCGCTCGGCGGCGTCGAGCTGACGCGGGACGAAATGTATTGCTCCAGGTCGAGAGTCTCTGTTGGGGCCTCCATACCCTGCGGGAATTGTGGATACAGCCAGCAGTCACGGTGCGGGTGAAACTGTACTCTGCGGCACATCCAAGGTTCACTTTCCAGAAGACCCCGGACTCCCCGATCGGGAACCCCAGGATTTCGCGCTCAACCGACGGCGAGAGGCTCCTCGGATTCGGAAAGTGCCACCGTCTTTTCATACGTTGAACGACCACGCAAACTGTATCTCTCTCATCCTTCCCCCTCAGGTGATTCCCATGGACCGCCGATCTTTCGTAAAAGGGAGCCTTGCCACCGGGGCAACCGTCCTGTCGGGATCGACGCTCGAATCCCCTGCCCCAACGGCCCCCATCGCTGACTCAAAACCGTTCACTCTCAAGTATGCCCCCGAGTTTGGCCTGTTCACTCAGCTCGCTGGAGAGGATCCTGTCGAGCAAATCAAGTTTGGGTACGAGCAGGGATTTCGCGCCTGGGAAGATACCTTCCTGCTCGATAAATCGGAGGTCATGCAGGAGAAGATCAGTGCGGCCCTGCAGGAGCTTGGGATGGCGTTCGGGATGTTCGTGGGGCACGTAACCTTCGAGGACGTGACGTTTGCTGGCACCGACCAGGCTGCCCGCGACCGCGTGCTGGAAGACGTGCGCGCCTCGGTCGAGATTGCTCAGCGCATGAACACTGAGTACGTCCACATCGTGCTGGGCTGCTCGGCCCCCAAGCTCAGCTGGGGCTTCCAAATGGCTAACGCCATCGAGCTACTGAAGCGATGCGCCGAGATCTTTGCCTCGAACGGCCTCACGATGATTATGGAGCCGATGAACCATCGGATCGACCATCCTGGCATGTTTCTGCATCGGGTTGGACAGGCCTATGAGCTTTGCCGGGCCATCGACAGCCCTGCGTGCAAAATTCTGTTTGACGTCTATCACGTGCAGATTCAAGAAGGCAATCTCCTTCCCAACATTGACCAGGCATGGGACGAGATCGCCTACTTTCAGATTGGGGACACACCGGGGCGCAACGAGCCCCTCACTGGGGAGATCAACTACCGTAACATTTTTGCGCATCTCCACGAGAAGGGCTACGAGGGCTTTCTCGGATTAGAACACGGACACGCCCAGCCGGGCCCGGAGGGGGAGCGCGCTGTGATCGAGGCGTACCGGACCTGCGACCCGAACGGGTCGGAGGGGTGACAGGAAGACCTCCCCAAATCCTCTCCTCCAAGGCCCTTAGAGCCCGTATTGCCCTCATAGT